>CAZBFA010000007.1:11847-13098 GCA_964491045.1 Candidatus Woesearchaeota archaeon | reverse complement strand
ATCCTATAGCGGTATTGAACTCCTTTATCGCTATGAATCTCCTGCCTTTCGAGGAATGCTGGATATTTCTTGCCAATCTTTTTTCTCATCTTGCACAGCAAAGCCCCTGCAGTTTCAGGATGCATATAGAGAAGCTTCCTTGTCGAGCTGTAATAAGGAAACAAAAACCCATTCTTCATAAGGTGGACATTCTTATGCACGTATTCCCTTACCTCCTTGCTGAATTCCTGCAACAAAGGAAACTCATCCATAATGTGACTTTTCTCTAAAATAATATTTATCTTGTTAAATTCCGAGTTCTGGAAGTCACGCAAATTGATGGCACATATCTCACCAATCCTCATACCGCGAAACAACCCAAAGCCAATCATCAGATGCAGCTTTGGATAGCATCTTGATTCCTGCCATGCGATGCAGGCCTCCTCATCTGTCATGAACCTATTAGTCTTTCTCTGTTTTATTTTACTGACTAAGATAACCATTTCCAACCCCTCCCAACAATATTTTCCTATATAGAGAAAGAGCTAGCTTAAAATAAAGTGTTATAACTTTTGAGGAACAAACCTATGATTTATATATTTTTTGGGCATATTAATCATATAATTATATAAAAATAGAAACATTTAAATATATGCTTAAGCATATTCCATTTTACAAAAGACAACAAGAAAAGGGCAAATAAGCCTTGTTTTCCTCAAACTCATGCTATTGGGTTAAGGATTGTGGGGAAAACTTAACATTTGCCTTCTTTCTTAAAAATCTTTCGTAAAAAAGGTGATAACATTGAAAGAGCAGCTTAATGTGTTGATTGAGAAAAAAACCGAGATTGAATTAGATGTATTTCTCGCAAGGAACTCAGATAGGTTTCCAACTAAATCTTTTTTGGTCGAAAGGGCAATTCTAGATTTCATTGAAAAAGAGGAGTTGAAAAAATAGATGGAAACAAAAAAAATAACAAAGGAAGATTTAGACGAAAATAATTATTACAAACATTCAGACAGTTTGGAGTTTGAAGGAAATGTTGAAATTGAAGCTGACTTAGGATATGTTTGTTTCAAGTCAAAAATAAATACAAAAGGTTTTATTTTTGCCAAAGCAGGCTCGGGAATTAAAGCAGGCGAGGGAATTAAAGCAGGCGAGGGAATTGAAGCAGGCTGGGGAATTGAAGCAGGCGAGGGAATTGAAGCAGGCTGGGGAATTGAAGCAGGCGAGGGAATTAAAGCAGGCTCGGGAATTGAAGCAGGCTCGGGA
>CAZBFA010000007.1:8871-11837 GCA_964491045.1 Candidatus Woesearchaeota archaeon | reverse complement strand
TTTAAGAGTTGCTGTTGGCTTCAGCAATAAAAAAGAACAAACAATAGAAGCCGAAATAAAAAAAGGACAAATTATTATCGGAAAAGTTATAAAAAAAGGTGATTCTGATGCAAGATAATTCTTTGGCATGGGTATTTGGGGTTGGATTAATCATAGTTTTAATTTTTAATTTTATAGTGATTTATCATATATCTGTGTTATCAACTGAAGTATGCCAAACAAATTATGGTTACAACCATGGAGAATATTTTTTTGGAACATTAACTTGCTATGGTGGTAGAATATCTGAATCAACAGAAATCAAACTAGGAGCTACAAATGTCAAATTGGTGAATCCATGACATTCAAAAAATGCAGAAAGTGTGAAAGCAATAAGCTTTACATCGCAGGCTTTTATCTACCATCTTACCGATTAAAAACAATGAGGTAAAAATGCAACATCAAACAGTAAAACTTCAAAGATGCTTCAGCATGGATATCTTTCTCGATATGCTTCAAAATGCAACAGATGCAGATTTGGATGCTATGAAAAAACAGATAGTGTTTGAGCAGCAAAAAAGGAGGAGATAAATGTTTAGAGCATTATTATTATTTTTTATAATCTTGCTTCTTGTTATCTTTCCCTTTCATTCATATGTTGAACAACAACAGCGAGAGTATGAATCGGAATGTCCAAAAGAAGTTCATTGCTATATCTACAAAACGAATGGTGGGCTTATCTTTGGAAGAATTGTAAGTTTGAAAGTTGATTGTAATCAAAAATATGATTATAAGAAATTGGAATGCGAAGAATACGGAGGATAAAATGTACGAGAACAAAAACGGAATCATAAAGGCAATCAGCCAAGAGAAGAAAGTAATAATGGTTGAAGGCTATGATAAATGGCTAATAGCAAAGAAGGACAACGTTAAGCAAATTCTTTTATCGCTAAACAAAGGCGACAAAGTGGAGTTTAACTTTTCCCAAGAAGATAGCAAGAAGGAAATTGAACTAACCTTTGTCAGGAAAGTTGGCAATGCACAGGAAGCAATTCCCGCAAGATACACTCAGCCAAGCCCCCACACATTGAGGCATCTTAACCCTGTTCTTGGACTAGATTCTAACGATGTAAAGCAATTCGAGCAGTTCAAGGCCAAGGCAAACAAAGAGCAGATTGAAGCCATGATTAAGGATTTGGAATCGCAGTATTTGAGGCTGTAAACCCAATGAAACCCCTCAACAATAAACTAAAGAAACTTGAAAGTGAATCTTTGGGCTATCAATGTACTACTTGCGAAAAGCACTTTATATTCTTGCAGCTATTAAAGCAGCACGTTGAGAAATTTCACGATTTGAAACTAAACAGATTGTGGATTCTAAAAGAGGTTTGATGGAGATTCGCAACATAATCATCGGGATGGGAAGTTTATTAGGAATACTCTATTTTTATGGTTTTAATTTAATTACAATTTTTTCATGGTTTTTAGCATACTATATTTTTGTTGCTTTCTTTTCCAAAAAACTTTATTCATCGATTAATATAAAACAGGTTTGAAATAAATGTTAGCCTCAACCCAAATCAAGTTCAGGGAAAGAGTAGTCGGAGATTTAAGGCTACAAGACCGCACCTTCATCACCCACAGGACATCAGCCCATCTGTTCAGGATGTTCAAGAACGGACTAGGGATTTCCTACGATGTGATAAAAAACCTTCGTGACCAACGATGCAGAAGGATAATAATCCTCTTGCACTTCCAGACCAAAGGCAAGATTATAGGCAGGTGCGAAATCTGCAACGAGGAATACTCCGAAACAGAAAAGATTGAAACCTACCCTGACTTCTTTCTAGAGAAGGGCGAGAACTGGCTCGATGGCGAAAGGGATTACCAAAAGATTGTCCCGATAGAAAAGCTAAGGGCAAACCAGATGGAGTTAGGAAGATGAAAAAAGAACAATCACATTTTCATAAGGGAATTTTATTACTTATTTTAATATTTGTTTTTGTTTCAATATTTAATATTCATATTCAAATGCAAGACTTTACTAGTACAGTTACTTTTGAAGTCAATGGACTCAAGGAGGTATATGCAGGGCATTTGTCTGGCAACCCTCAAAAAGTATTCTGCAATGTTCCAGTTCAGGGATGTTCTGGTGGTTTTGACTATGGGTTATGTGAGAATTTTGAGGGAATTCAATGGCAATGGAAAAGCAATGCTATTCGTAGTGTTGCAAGTAATTACATAATCTTTTCAGGGTTTGGAAAATGCACAGTTGAATATAAGTATAGGGGACTGGGTTTCACATGGCTATAATCAATGGTAAAAATAATAAATCAAAAAGCATGGAGTGAGATTATGGCAGAACCGCAACAACCAACATATTTTATAAGCTATGGAACAAGGATTAACGAATACCAAGTCTGGAACAACACACAGATAGTTTGCAGAAGCCCAAAGCCAGAAACAGTCATAGAATTTCTAAAGGAAGAATACAAGCGACTAAAGCAAAGGCCAACAGTCCATGCAATCCCACCAACCGATTCTCTAGAGAAACAGATACATCAGGCAATGGATGAGGTAGCGAGAGGATGACAGGAAAAATTCTAAGTTCAATAAAGAAAAAAGTGGATAAGGAAGGGAATGAGAGTTATATAGTTGGTATAAATTATATCTGTGATTCTTTTGATGATGCCACTAAATTAGTAAAAACATTAGGGGTGGAAGATTGAATAAATTAATTGACCAAAAATATCTGTTCGACCTAAAGCAAAGGCACGCCTTGGTAAGCGATGAATTAACAGAGATAGCCATCCAAATGGCAGATTTAGGAAGAAAACTGCGTGATGCTCTGGAAGAGAAGCGTATGCTTGAGATTAAGATAAAAAAGAGTGTTGCTATGTCCGACACCCCGACACCCCACGAGAAAATTAACTAAACACATGACACCCACTCACACCACCATTTCCATTGGAAAAAAGGAAAGGGCA
>CAZBFA010000007.1:0-8861 GCA_964491045.1 Candidatus Woesearchaeota archaeon | reverse complement strand
TGTTGATGTATCTTGTTGAACTACAAAAAGACCGCTTCAATTTGAAGGCTTACAGCAGGAAAATAAAAATACCAAGAACGACGATATATGGAATTATGGACAGGTTGGAAATCAAGGGATTAATCACAAGGGAAACAGCCAACGCACAAATAACAGAAAAAGGAAAGATAGCATTAGAAATAACCGAAGGCAATGTGTATAGGGGTGTCGGAAAGGCTTCGTTGGGGGTGTCGAAAGAAGAAAACCTCTCAACACATTTTCACCGCTTCAAGCTGCCAATAATCAACAGGGAAAACTTCAAAATGGAATCGCTGCAAGCACTAAGGACAGGGAAAAACCAGATAAGGAATCTAAAGCAGGAAATTGCTTACTTCAATGATGCAACAATAATAATAAATCCTAATAAGGTTTTAATCCAAATCGCTGAATTGGTATCTGATGAGGTAGATTCTTCCGACATTGAAAGTTTTAACATCATGCTTGGTTATGTGAGCAAGTTAAATGATGCTGGCCTAAAGCTAAATGGTGTGGTCATAGAAGAGGGCCATTGGGCAAGGATGCAATCTCATTTCTCCGATTTTCTTTTCGAGAAAGTGGATGGGAGATATTTTCTTGAGCTAGAAGATGGCTCGAAGTTCTGGATAGACCACTCCAAAGGCTCAAGGGAGGATGAAACAAATGACAAGGAATGGCGTTCAAGAATTGATGATACAATGCTATCTTTGAAATCAACCAAAAGCACATTCAGGGAAGTGGATGCATTAGTAGATTTAAGCCACAATCTGTTAGCTGCCCAATTCAACGAGTTCAAGCTAGTGCAGAACATAGACCACAATGTAGGATGGCTTGCACAAGAGATTAGGTCGCATGGCCCAGCATGGCTTGGCATGAAAGAAAACTCATTGGGCATCAGAAACGAGATTAAAAGATTGAACAAGATATTAAGCCAAAAAAAGCTAGGTGACTACTTATGACATCCCCAAAACCAATAATCTCAACAACCCAAAAATGTAAGGAATGTCATGGAAAAGGTGAATTTGATAGACCATCTTATTTGATAATGCAATGCTCCAAATGTTCAGGCAAAGGCTCAATCACAATAAACATCTACAAATTGGAGGATTTTGAATCTTGTTTATGTTTAAATGGTATTGTTGCAACAGGTAGTTTATGCTCCAAATGTATGGGAACAGGTTACATCCTCCCCAAAGACGCTGTTGTCAAGACGATAAGTGAGATAGAAAATCATAGATTCATATTAATGAAAGAACATAACTTAAATCCAAAAGACAAAGTGGTGATAACGCATGAATAATTTACAATTTCAAATAAGAAAGATAATGATAAATTTAGGATTTCATAAAGAATGGTGTTATCAGAAAGGGTTATTTTGTGAAAAAGATAATAATGTTTGTAAGTATCAGCATTATAAAAGTCCTAACATGACTTTATTTGATGATTACAAACCATAACAAGGAGTTGATGAAAAAATGGAAAAAGAAATAGAACTGAATGGAAGTTGAGAAGATGATTGATAAATTTTTTAATCTTGAAATGACCTACTCCCAAAATAAATCCAGCTAAAGCCGGGGGTTTCCCGACGCAGAAGCCTTAACTTAAACTGTTCGGTCTGTGGACACGAAAAGTTTAATGTGGCTTCCGCTTAAACAGAAAACCCCACGAAAGAAAAACAACCACCAGTTATGAGGTGGTTGTAATGACCAAGAATAAATATAAACATTTTAATCCAGAAGTGCATAAGATTGAGAGCAAGATAGCAACGGTAAGAACGTCTTTCCATTGCAAGTATAACATAAATTATCATATCATTTGGATACCAAAATACAGAAAGGAAATACTAAAAGGAAAAGTGATTGAAGTGCTAAAAAATATTATTCATGGGCAATGCCAAGAGATCGGCATACAAGAGTTAGCTTTGGAAGTCATGCCAGACCACTTGCATTTGTTCGTAAGCGGAAAGCCAACGATAAGACCTTGTGATGTAATCCACAAGCTTAAAGGTAACTCAGCAAGGCAGTTAAGGTTAGTTTTCCCTGAACTGCGATACTTAGGCTACAAAAATCATTATGGAAAAGGATTTGATGCTTTGTGGGCGAGAGGTTATTATTGCGGTTCAGCAGGTCATGTTTCGCAGGAACAAGTCAAGCGTTACATCCAAGAGCAGATGGGCAAGTCTGTCTTTGAATACGATATTTATAATTGCCCTCCTAACTTGAAAGGGCAATTAAAGATAGGTGATTTCTCTTGATAGAAGAAAAATTTATTTTGGATGCTTGTTGTGGGGGCCGTATGATGTGGTTTAACAAACATCATCCTAACACAGTCTACATTGACAATAGATTAGCAAGCAAAGGGCATATCCAGAAAGGATATAACCCTAATCACGAAGTAAGGCCCGATGTTGTTATGGACTTTAGAAAGATGGATTTTAAAGATAAGAGTTTCAAGCTCGTAGTTTTTGACCCCCCACATTTAACAAGTTTAACTGAAAGTTCTGTGATGAGAAAAAAGTTTGGTTGCTTAAATGCAGAAACTTGGCAATCCGATTTACAAAAAGGATTTTCAGAATGTTGGAGAGTTCTTCAAGATTATGGGGTTTTAGTTTTCAAGTGGAACGATATAGAAATTTCTTACAAAAAAGTTTTAGCATTAATAAAGCAGAGGCCTTTATTTTTTAACATAACTGCCGGACAGAAAGCATTGAAAGATGGACACAGAAGTTATTGGTTTGTGTTTATGAAGATGCCTCTCGCTGTAAACAAGAAGGAGGACGGGCTTCCTCCCACATCTGAAGAAGTGGGTATCCGCCCTACGATTTTATGAGTATTAAAGCAAATAAATTAAAACAAAAATTATCCTCGCTTAAAAAACAATGAAAGAATTTAAAAAATATTATTGTTCAAAACATGGTGATGAAGGAGAATATACTTGTAATGAATGCTTTGCAAAGCTTGGAGAATTTTTAAGGGACGTTGAAGAAGAAAAAGGAATCAACATTTACAGAGCAGGAACAAAAGACGAAAAGGAGAGATTAGATTTATGAAACCCAAAAATTGGAAAAAGTTAGCAATCAATATGGTAATGTTTAGTATGGCTCTTGGAATTTTTTTTTATATTGGATTGTTGATGAAACTCAAAAAAAATAATTAAGTCACTAAAAAAGAAAAAGGATGTAAGTATCAATTATTAAAGCAAAAACTCCAGAAAGAGGTTAAAGAATGATTAAACCAAAGAACATCAATTTGAAGGAATTGGGAGGGATTCCAATAGAAAGATTATCTGAAATAATTGAGCAAACAAGAGATTCTATAATTGGACAGCTTAGGGAACAAAATATTAACTTGATTATAAATCCTGATTGTGGAAATGAAACCCTAAAAACATTGATAAAACAATATTTTGGGGATGTAAAACTATGCCTTTCACCGGATGTAGAAAAATTCCTTTCCGACAAGCTGAACAAGATTGAAAAGAAGATTGAAGGTAAACGTGAATCGGCAGATATTGATAGTTGCGGGTATATTTTGGATTGGTGTTTAGAAATCATCTTCAAGGAGTTTGAAAAGTGAAAATAGCAATCTACGCAAGGGTTAGTGATGACAAGAAAAAGAAGGATGGAGAAAGAAGGCAGGATATAGAAAGGCAAGTGCAAATTCTAAAGTCCTTCATGATTCAAAGATACCCCCATCTAAAAAATGATGATGTTTCGGTTTACAAGGATGATGCAGAATCAGCTTTCAAGGAAGATTGGAATAGTAGGCCTGAATTTAAGAGGCTTATGAATGATTGCAGAAGGCATTACATTGACGAATTTGCCATAGAGGATATGACTAGGTTTAGCAGAAGGCTCGACATTGGATTGCCACTTCTAAGGGAACTGGGGAGCCTTAACGTGAATCTGGTAAGCTATAAGGAAGGTGAGCTAGAAGTCACGAGCAGCAGGGGATGGCTGCAAAGCACAATGCTCTTAATGTTCGCAGAATGGGATAGCAGGGTTAAATCTGAAAAAGTTAAATCTGGCATGGCCAAAGCCAAAAGCCAAGGCAAAAACATAGGCAGGCCTAAAGATAGGGCAAATTTACCCCCCCCCTTTACTCATGATTCAAAAGCTAAAATTATGGCTAGGGATGGCTAGCCTTTTCACAACAATGACATCAGCAAGAAAGTTTAGGAGCAAAGTGACCAAAACCCCCAATGTAAGGGGAAGGATATACTGCCATAGCTGCAGGGGATATGTGCTTGCATACACAACTTATAGGAAGCGATGGTTTTGCCGTGTTTGTAATCTTGAGGTAAAACGATGAAGGAAGAAAAAGATATTGACCCATTAGTCGTATTAATCGCAATCACATTATGGATACTTTGTTTTGGTCTTATGTTTATCTCAATCTACTTCTTTGTAACTTGGCTAATCCCAGAGCCTAGCGTAGTGATTCAATCAACCCAAATAATATCTTCTAGGCATTGCTTTCAAAATGGGATTCCTATAAACTGCTCGATGATGGGAGGATTCTAATGAAGCCAACCTTTACAGATGAGCAAGGAGAGAAGCTATTGCCTTTCTCGGTTGCCAACATGGATGAATACATCAAGGTGCTAGATGCCAACACAAGAGTCACAGAACGCATGGCAACGATTCAGGAGAATAGGAATTGGCAGAGATGGGTTCTTATTGGCATGGGCATCGTGATACTCTTAGTTGCCCTTATTTTACTCTATGCTGCCAAGAAAGACCATTTCTTCAATGTCGTGGTGCAGAGGTGCTTAGGGTGAAAACAACTATCAGGATTTCAAAGGAAATCAATACAGAACTGCTGATAGCTTCTAGGCTCGTTGCGAAATGTTCTAAGGAAGATTTGGCAGAGAAGATACTATCTGAAGGATTGAAATTATATACTAAAGATTTGCAAAGGATGAAGTTTGTATAAAAAACACCCCTAAATAATCATTTAATCATTTGTATCAATTTGAAGCATTTATATATTGGTTATTTTAAAAATATTGGAATGGAAAGCAAGTTGCTCAATTCAATACAGGTCAAATGCGAGTTCTTGCTTAAGGACATTAAAAAATTGAGGAAAACCTTAGAGGAGGAAAACCATGAACAATAAAAAGCCAGAGGGCATAAGGCATTATGAAGAGATAAGGGATTACTTTACTTTAAGGAATAAGGAAGTAAATGTAGAAATTGTTAAAGAGGCTGATGAAGAATGATAGGCTATATAATACTCGGAGTATCAATTTTCTTGGTAATGAGTTTCATGGGTTGGATTATTGGAACTTACAATATCCTAGCTGCGGGAAAGGTAAACATAGGCACACAGCTAAGCAACATCAAGACCGAATATCAAAGAAGAGCAGACTTATTCTATAACCTTATCGAATCAGTAAAGTCATACAAGAAGTTTGAGAAATCCACACTAGAGGAAGTCACAAAAGCAAGAAACCCTAACTACTTTGGAAAGGGATTTGGTGATGTAAAGAAGCAGCTAGGTAAACTTGATAATGTTTTCTCAAAGCTCATGCTTGTCTTTGAAAGGTATCCTAACCTTAAGGCCAATGAGCAGCACAACAAGCTAATGGAAGAGATTAGGATAACTGAGGATAGGATAAACGTGGCAAGGACTGACTATAACGATGTTGTGAGGGAATACAATTTGGTGATTAACATATTCCCAAGCAATCTGATAGCTTCAATGTTCAGGTTCGCACAGGAAGAATTCTTTGCGAATGAAGAGGGGACTAGCAAAGCCCCCAAGATAAGTTTGGATTAAACGGAGGAAAATAAAATGTATGGAAATGGAGAATTGTCAGCAGCTTTATTTGTAATAGTTATTTTTGTAATGTTTTTGGTATTTACAATGTGGCTATACAAACCTAAAAGAAAAGACAAGGCTTTAGAGGATGTAGAAGTCAAGATGTATCTTCTAGAGGAAGAGGCAGTCAGCATGGTTGCCAAGAAAAAAGGCATTGACCTAGCAAGGCTTGCTTTCCAAAAAAAGATGGAGAAAGGCAGGGCATTTCAGAAGAGGCTAGAGCAGGAGATGGTCAAAGAATTCTTTGGCAATGAAGAGCCAAAGAAATAATTTTTTTTTTCCTTGACAGAGGTTAAAGGCAATATAAAATCTCAGAGGAGGTTGAACTAAATGCACGAGAAAAATACAAATGGATTGGTATGTCTTGGGTGGTTCGATAGGCCTAGGGATTGCTTACTTATTCTGGCAGCTTAATAGATACAAGTGGAAATACAAAAAGCCTGATTCTATAAAACATTATGAGGATGTTAGGGACAAGCTAACCACCAGAGAGCAAGAAGAGCCGCAAGAAGAAGAATCAGGCGGTGGTGGAGGGCTTGGAAACCTAATTGGTGGATTTATTGTCGTAATTATAGGAGTAAATCTTATCCCAACAATGGCATCTCAGGTTGTGGCAGCACAGGCTGGAAACGTGACAGGAGCAGCTTCTACGATACTAGGCTTGACAAGTACTTTATTTGTTTTAGGAATAACTGCAGCAGCAGTATCGATGGTAGTCTTTGCATATCGATGGTGGCGATGAAAATGCCAAAACTCCATCTAAAGAAAGTAAAGTTGCCAAAGAACACAAAGCGAATAGTCGAAGTCATAAGAAAAGAATAAACGGAGGAAAAAACAATGAAAAAAATAATTGGATTGTTGCTTATGCTGCTGGCATTGCCAATGGCATTTGCAAAAATAGAGATGTATGGAGATGCTTCGGGAAGTCTTGGTGAAGCAGTTGTTGGAGAGAGAGGATATGTAGACACAAGCAATTGGAATCCCATTGCAGAAGTTTTTGTTTGTGCCACAAGGCAGGGCAAGGTATCAAACTATGGAGTTACCTTACAGGCAGAATACCAAAGAAGTAAAGCTTTGGCTTTGTTGGAAAGCGTAGCAAAGATGGACTTTTCAGTTTTCGACCATTTTGGCTGCCAAAGATTAAGGGTTGAATAAACCCTGATTTTTTTAATCAAGAGTGTGATATTTGGAAGAAACTAAGCTAATCAACAAGGAAAGCATTATCTACAGGATAATCAGATTTCATTCATTAGGCCAGAAAAATGAATGGATTGCCTTTTATCTTATTCTAGGGCTTTTGATAATTGTCTATGGTCAGGATGTTGCAGACCTTATAAAATCTTTGCTGCAATGGGCCTTAATGACGCTTGGGGTTGATTTGTTTATTATTTCTAGGATAAAGGGGGCAAAAAATGAATCCAATTGATTTCTTAAGCAGATGGGGCAAGGGGATGAAGAGCCTGACACAAGCCCAGATACTGCATTCCAAAGTTATAGGTAATCTTGGTCAGCTGATGGGGATGATTTTTGCCTTTATATTTTTGCTTTACTATGGATATTGGTATTTTGGATTGTTCATGTTCTTTGCGTTGTTTTTGCAGGTTATCACGCTTATTGCAGCTAACCAAGAGTATGAAAACTATTGTAAGATGATTGATGAAATCAAGGAGGAAAAAGATGGAATTGCCAGAATTTAACCCAACAGCATTGGGGCTTTCGATATTTTTTTGGGCTTTGGAGATAGCCCTGATGAAGTATAGCGGAACGTTCAAGGTATTGCCTTGGTATAATAGCATGTTTATTGTTGTGCTGTCTTTGCCTGCAATCTATTTTATGGCAAATTGGCAGCTGAACAAATAAGACAGAGGGAATAAAATGGAAAAAAGCAAAAGCAAAGTAGTCATTCAGGTTACCAAGATTATAACAATGGCAGCCTTACTTGCCACAGGGGGAGTGATGTTTGCCTTGAAAAATTGGATAGCTGGAAGCATTATTATTATTTCAGCAGGCATGTATATCATACTTGGTATGCTGGATTCAATGCAGGGAAACTAAAATGGAAGAAATCTTTAAAGGGGAGCATTGCCAGAAGTGCGGCACGAAGTATGTAAAGTTTCCAATCAAAGGGCAGCCTGAAAAATCTCTTGGAGAAAATTACAGGGAAAAAACAATCATATGGAAGAACTTGTTTAGGATTGACCTGTTTACTATTGTCATGGTTGCATCAATCCTTCTGATGACCTATGGCTACAAGCATGACATAGCCAAGTGCAATGAAGTCATGACAAACCCCTATCAGTTTTGCGTTAAGGCTGGATGCCTGCCCAACCCGATTTATGAGCCTTTCCAAAACTTTAATTTAAATCAAAGCTTTAACTTTGGAACGTGAAACTTGTCAATACTCCACTATCTGTTATATGACCTGTTCAGAAAGGAGACTGATAGTTATTCCAATCGGCTCGAAAGAAACAAAGTAAAGAAAATATTAAGCCACAACAAAAGGATTCCTACTTCTTACCATGAAGAGATACTAAAAGAAATGGAGAACATGGCGCTAATCAAAATAATCAATAGGCAATTTATTGAAGTTCTTGGCATTGAAGTTAATGCAATTCTAGATAAGCACAACACAGCCAAAAGAATGTTTAGTGAAGGCAAAAGCAAAACTGAAATAGCAAGGGAACTTAGCATAAGTAAACATATAGCTGGTAAGTTAACTGACTAGATTTTTGCTGGCAAAAGCAACAGGCCCAAATATCTTCTATCTATAGTTACAACCACAAATGCACACCCTTAGGTTAAGAAATATATAATATATGAGACTGGCTGACAGCGACATTTTTGCTGCACGTCACCCCTTTTAAGCCCTTTTTTGCACTCTTAAGCCGACTTTTTAGGGTTTCAATAATGAAAATAAGTATATTAGCTTCATATTGCCTTATTTATTTTCATATACAGCAACAAAACATTTGATATCCTCCTCGGGGCAAGCCCTTGCCCTTTGAGGGCAACCCCTCCGCTACG
>CAZBFA010000006.1:0-18269 GCA_964491045.1 Candidatus Woesearchaeota archaeon | reverse complement strand
CTGTCACCAAAAGCAGATGTGAGAAATGCACAAAATCAGGCCTTAATGGCTGAACCATCAAGATAGAAGCCAATATTACTGTGGCTGGCGTGCTTTCTTTCTTCCTTCAGCCTGTCATACTTTGACCTTATTGCTGCTGTTAAATCATCAAACAGATTATCAAATGTTATCGAGCTTATCACGTCCTCTTCAGAGATGTTGGCATCTTGCTTAAGCGCATCAACCAGGGTGTTATAGCCCGTTTCTTTTAGAAGAACAGACCTTCTGGCCCTCAGATAATTCCTGGCAAATTCTTCGATAAATGCCCCTTGCTCTGCAGGCACGGCCTTTGCTAATTTGCCTGCTTGCTCATCTGTCAAAGACATGATTTTATTTTTCTCTGCAAAATGCTTCCACATTCTTTTTCTTTGCTCTGCCTTTGGATATCCTATAAAGAAGCTTGTCAATCTTCCTTCCCTTGTTAAAGCATCTTCAAATGATTCCGACAACAAGTTTGTTGATATTGCAACAACTAAATTCCTCTCATACCCAACATATCTTTTGAGCACATCAATTGCTTCCTGATAATGTTTTGAAACACTGGTTGATCCTTCTGCTGCATTCTGAGCCAAAACTGACGCTTCGTCAAAAGACAAAAAAGAGGGTTTCTTTGTTATATTTGACTTCTCCAATGCCATGACAATATAAGACTCTAAGTTTCCTGCCAGGCTGCCAACAAAAGCGCTGTTGATTGATGACACAGACACATCTCTGGCAAATGCCCCTGCTGCGCGATAAACTTTTCTTATTGCCCTTAACAAAACTGTCTTGCCTGTTCCTGGCGGGCCGTATAAAATAACGCCGCTATAAGCAGGTTCCTTTCCTTCAAGCAAATCAGGTATGGCAGTTCTTGTTATGATATCATCTTTCAAAGCATCATCAATAAAAATAGAATCAAGCGGCCTGAGCACTGCTTCCCTGGGCAAAGGCGCTGTCTGCACTGGCTCTTTTGTGGGTGTTTTTATTTTCCAATCTGCAGGATTTTTACCTGCCCACAAACTATCAAAGAGCCCATCCAGCATTTTTTGCAGGTCGCTAAGAGACCCATCAGGCATACCGCCTGCTCCAGACCGGACTTTTTTTGTTGTAATTATGATATCGGGCAAAAATTTATAATCATCCTTGTTTGGCTTTTCTGTCATACTTTTTCAGTAAAGACACTTCTATATAAAGCTTTCTATTTTGTTACCATTTTTTAGTTGTTAAACATTCAGAGATATGCTACACTTGCTGCCTTTTAAAACATGGAATAAGAAAGGGCAACAAACAATAATCCCGCAGCAACCATCAATGCATAAACAATCTTGTTCCATGCAAGTATCTTAACGCCGTCAAACTCCCAAAAAGGCAGCATGTTGAACAATGCTATGAATGAGTTTATGTAAAAGCCAAAGAAAGCAAGCTTATTGAAAATGCCTATATAAAACAAGGCAAAAAATATGACTGCCAGAATTAAGTTAACTAGCGGGCCCATTGCAGATATCTTTCCATTCTTGCTTTTTGTTATGTTGCCTTTTATCATCACTGCACCAGGTGCTGCAAATATAAAACCAAAAAAGCTCATGGCAATAGCCAGGAAAAGCATGAAATCAAAAGCCCTGAATTCAGCCCAGCAGTTGTATTTTTGCGCCAAGTATTTATGGCCAAGTTCATGAAGCAGAAACGCAATGCCCACAGTGAATGCAGACATTAGAAAATTCGCGAAGAAATCAACAGCATTAAAGCCATGCGTTATTAATATTGCAAATGCCAATGATATGGCTGCCCATGCCTTGAACAAGTCCTGCTTTTCCACAGCTGAAAATTTCATTATTTAAAGGAAAAGAGCACAGGATTTATAAACATAGCCATTTTTACTTGTTCCATGGTGCTTGTTGTGGGAATTGATGAAGCTGGGAGGGGTCCTGTTATAGGTTCTTTGTTTGTCTGCGGGGTCATGATAGATGAAAGCATGAATGACAAGCTAAAAGAGATTGGAGTTAAAGATTCAAAGCTATTGACGCACAAAAAAAGGGCTGAGCTGGAAAAGGAAATAAAAAAAATTGCCGTGGCTGTTAAAATTGTAAAAGTAACTCCAAAAGAAATTGATGCTGCTGTTGCAAACGACAGCGGCTTTAACCTAAATTGGTTAGAGGCGCATAAGCAGGCAGAAATCATCAATGAACTAAAGCCTGACAAAGCCATAATAGACTGCCCAAGCCCGAATATAAAGGCATATACAGCTTACTTAAGAAATCTATTGCAAAATAAGGATGTTGAATTGATAGTAGAGCACAAGGCAGACAAAAATTTTCCGTCCGTATCCGCATCCTCAATAGTTGCAAAGGTCGAAAGGGAAAAGGAAGTGGAAGAAATAGAAAAAAGAGTTGGCGAATCAATCGGCTCTGGATATCCTTCAAATCCGACCTGCCAGAAATTTCTAAAAGACAATTTTGAAAAATACCCGGATATATTCAGGAAATCATGGATGCCTTACAAAAACCATAATAACATAAAGCAGCAAAAGAAACTTGGGGAATTTGAAAAATGAAAAGCAAGACAAGAATAAGAAAGACTATTGTTGCCATATTATCCCTAATTTTGATTTTTTTAATTGGATGCACAGCAGACAAGGTAGTAGAAACAAACCAAAACGACATAGAATCACGGGATGAAGAAACAAACGTTGAAAATGAACCAAAAGATCTTGTTGAACCAGAACAAATCTCACAGCCAACAACAAAAGAAGAGCAACCTAAAACGCCCAAATGGAAAGAAAGAGACATAGCAATTGCTGGGAAATACGCTGATGCAGACATCATTGAACTGGATAATGTGCAATACAGGATGTATTATTCAGAAGAGCCAGAAGTTATGGACTTCAAAGGCAGGGTTTACTCTTCAATTTCTTCTGACGGCAAAAACTGGGCACAAGAAAATGGTGTAAGAAAAGAATGGGCCACATTTCCTTCTGTTATAAAATTTGATGATGGAAAGTACAGGATGTATTTTCAAAATCAAGGCATCATAAAAAGCGCGATATCAACAGACGGATTATCTTGGACAGATGAAACGGGAACAAGAATTGACAATAAAAATAATGCTGGCCTTGCATTGGATGATGTTGCAGCGCCAACAGTGATGAAAATTAATGATGGATATATTATGGTATATAGAGGCACGATAAATGAAAGATACCCTTCCAAAGTGCCAAACAACAACATGCAATTGCTGCTTTGGGCAGCCTCAAAAGACGGCCTTGTTTTTGAGAAAAAAGGCATAGCCCTGGACAGCAGGAATGAAATGTTTCAAGGCCTGCTTGATGGCCCGGAGATTGTAAAATGGGATGATGAAATAAGGGTTTACTTTTGGTCTTACAAAGGTATATACTATATAATATATGCCAATGGAGAGTTCTCAAAAGATGCTGTATTTGATTACACAACAAATAACAATGCATTAAACCAATTTCCAGAAAATCCACCTGGCGACCCAACATTGGCCAAAATAAATGGCAGATGGATCATGTATTATGGACAGCACACAAAGGGCGTTTATTATGCAGAGCAAGAAGATTAACAATCAAAAATCAAATATCTTTGCCCGTCAATATCACAGAAGTGTATATCCCTTAATGTCTTTATATTCTATCTTGTAGGTTCTTCTTTTGCTCGAGCCATAAATTTTTAGCGCAGCCGGACTCATCGTGACCCTTAAGGAGCTTTCCCCAATCCCTGCAATTGTTCCATTAAAAATAGCTTCAGAAGAGTCAAGGGTCCTGCCTAAAGGATCTTTATCTGCGTTTAATACCAATATTATCTGCCTGCCAAGATCATTTTTGTCAAATTTCACACCATATGAACATTGAGGCTTCTTTTTAATCTTTTTGCTGCATAAAACAAAAGCAACGCATTCTGAGCAAAAAAGCTTATAAATAAACTAAGGTTAAGTTTGGTTGATGACAACTATAAAAGAACTGAGATTGCGCGGTTTTAAGTCATTTGCCAAGCTGACAGAGATACCTTTAGCAACAGGCTATAATTGCGTAATAGGCGCGAATGGTGCAGGGAAGTCGAATGTCTCTGATGCAATCTGCTTTGCTCTGGGCAAGATATCAGCAAAATCATTAAGGGCAGAAAAATCAGCAAATCTTATTTTTCATGGCGGAAAAAAAGGAAATCCTGCAAAAGAAGCCCAGGTTGATGTGACATTTGACAATTCCAACAGCAGCTTTCCATTGAAGACAAATGAAATAAAAATAACAAGGCTGCTGAAGCAGAGCGGAAATTCTGTATATAAAATCAATGATGATGTCGTGACAAGGCAGCAGGTTGTTGACCTGCTCAGCGCCGCAAAAATAGACCCGGATGGGCATAACATAATTCTTCAGGGCGACATAATACATTTCATGGAGATGAAAACAGAAGAAAGAAGGCAGCTTATAGAAGAAATTTCCGGCATTTCAGTTTACGAAGACAAGAAGCAGAAAGCAATGAACGAGCTTGAAAAAGTCGATGCAAAGCTGAATGAAGCGACGATAATACTTACTGAAAGGGAAACCTACATGAGGGAACTAAAAAAAGAGCGCGATCAGGCAGAAAAATACAAGGGGCTTGAAACCAATATCAAAAGCAACAAGGCAACATACCTGCACCTGCAGATAAAAGAGAAGGATGAAAAGAAAATAGAAATAGAAAAAAGGCTGAAGGAACAGGAGCAGGAGCGAACAAGGCATGAAAATGAAATAAATGAAGTCAAGTCATTGATAGGAAGCAAGAAGCAGGAGCTCGCTTCAATAAACAAGGAGATTGAGTCAAAGGGAGAGGTTGAGCAAAAAAAGATCCAGGCAGAGATTGAAACGCTAAAGATAGGGCAGGTTAAAAATTCAACAAGATTAGACACATGCAATGCTGAGCTAAAAAAAATAGAATTAAGGAAAAAACAGCTTGAAAAGAGCATTGCAGACATAAACAAGAGCATTGATGAGCTAAAGCAGAAAAAGACAGGGCTTGAAAGGGAAATAAGATCATTAAGCAATGAGGAAGCAAGGGCAAATGAAAACATAAAAACTTTCAAGGAAAAGCACAACATCCAGGAAGGGCTTGTCAAGAACATTGATGAGATAGATTCTGCAATCGAAAAATGCCAGGCTGAAACAAACAGCATAAACAACGCAAAACAGGAAAAGCAAAGAGAGCTTGACAGGGTAAAATTTGAGCTTGATGGCATAAAGCTTTCTGAAAACAAGGAGAATGCCAATGAAATAAAAGACTTAAGAAATAATTTCAAGAATGCCACAACAGAGCTTGGAAAGGCATTGAATGACTCCAGCTTCACAGAATCGCAGATTGCAAAAACAAGGAAGACAATAATTGAGCTTGATGAAAAGGTTGCAAAGCTGAACATACAAAACATCGGCGCAAAAGAATTTTCATCATTTGACATTGCAATAAAAAAGGTTCTTGACCTTAGTGAAAAGGGGGTTATCGGAACTGTTGCGAGCATAGGCAGGATACAAAGCAAGTACGCATCAGCATTGAATGTTGCGGCAGGGCAGAGAATAAAGAGCATTGTAGTTGACAATGATGCAACAGCCACAAAGTGCATCAACTACCTGAAACAAAACAGGCTTGGCGTTGTGACGTTCCTTCCATTGAACAAACTGGCATTGAGGCCAATGCCAAATGAGGCACAGCAGATCCTGTCAAGGCCGGGCGTTATTGGCATGGCTGCAAGCCTAATTGAATATGACAAAAAATACAAACAGGTTTTTGACTATGTTTTTGGCCATACTGTTGTTGTTGATGAAATCGAAACAGCAAGAAAGATGGGCATTGGCAGGGCAAGAATGGTCACTTTGGATGGAGATTTAATGGAAACATCTGGCGCCATGATAGGCGGCTTCAGGCACAAAACGCTTGGCTTTAAGGAAAAAGACCTGGATTCTGACATAAAAGAGATGGAAACAAGCCTTGACAAGAACAAAAAAGTCCTTGATGTCCTGGAAAACAATCTGGACGAGCTTGATGCAAGGATAAAGGAATTGAGAAACAAGAAAGCCTTGCTGGAAGCAGACCTCCTGAAATTTGAAAAGGCATATGGCGTTTCTGACATGGATGCATTAAAAGAAAAGCAGGATTCATTGCTAGAAAAAGAAAAAATATTGAATAAAGAACTCAAAGCGCATGATAATAACATGTCTTCGTTGAATGCAGAGATGAATAAACTAAAGCTTGCAAGGTCAAAGGTAAAAGAAAAAGCAGCAAGCACAGAGACATCAAACATGCTAAGCAAGCTTGAAGATGAAAGAAACGGGATAAAGGACAGGATGCTTGCATTGAAATCAGAAATTTCCTCAATTGATGTCCAAATAAATGCAATATTCAGCCAGGAAAGGGAAAAAACACTTTCGATAATTGCCGGGCTCGAGAAGGAATACAATGAATTTTCAAATGAATCAAGCACTTTAACAAAATTATTGGGCGAGCAAAAAATCGGGCTGAAAGAAAAGGAAGCCTCGCAAAAAAGATTCTATTCAGACTACGACGGCCTGTTCAACAAACGAAAGAAGATTGAAGAAGAGATGGACAAAAAAGAGCTTGCAATAGTGAAGAATGAGGAAAGAATAAAGTCATTGCAGCAGAGGATAAACAGCATTGAAATAGACCGGGCAAAGGTTGTTGCAGAGATGGCCGGGCTCGAGAAGGAATTTGAGCCATTTAAAGATGAGAAGATACGCCGTGGGATTTCGCTGCAGGAATTAAAGGACGAGATAAGCAAGTTCGAGTCCATGCTGAAGAATCTTGGGTCTGTGAACATGAGGGCATTGGAGATTTACAATGAGGCAGAAGTTGAATACAACAAGATACTTGAGAAGACAGCAACATTGAAGCTTGAAAAAGATGATGTACTGAAATTGATGTATGAAATAGAGTCAAAGAAAAAAGACATGTTCATGAAGACGTTCAAGGTGATTTCCAAGAATTTCAGGGATATATTCAGCAACCTGTCAACAAAGGGAGAAGGCTATATCGAAATCGAGAACGAAGAAGACCTTTTCAATTCAGGCGTTGAAATAAAAGTCAAGATTACGGGCAGCAAGTACATGGACATCAAAGGACTGTCTGGCGGGGAAAAATCAATGGCTGCGCTCGCGTTCATCTTTGCAATACAGGAATGCAGCCCAGCTTCTTTTTATCTGCTTGATGAAGTGGATGCTGCGCTGGACAAGGCAAATTCTGACTTGTTAAGTAAGCTGATAAAGAAATACTCTAGCAAAGCCCAGTATATTGTCATATCTCATAATGACCAGGTCATAACAGAGGCAGACACTATTTATGGCATTTCAATGCAGGAATCAATATCCAAAGTTGTTTCGCTGAAGATATAGATAGTTTTTTATATCTGCAGTTTTATTGGAATTGGTAAACATGGAAGATTTGATAAATATCCTGAGAGCGCAACATTGGGAAATATCTGCCCAATTTGGCATATTGTCCAAGTTTTGCGAAGAAGGAATGGGGGGGTTGACATTGAAAAGTTTATCGAAAAACAGCACTCATTGGTTGTCCATCTGAGAAAAAGCAAAAATATATTAATCCAACACCTCAAAATTGAAGATGAATTGCTTTATCCTGCATTGCTCAAATCAAAAAACAAGGAAATAAGGGAAACTACTGAAAAATTTGCTGCCGAGATGAAGCAGATTTCGGAAAAAACCATGTCTTTCTTTGATAAATATGCCAAATTAAAAGTTGAAGACCTTTCGGCGAACGATGATTTCAGGGATGATTTGGATATGATAATTGCAATCATAAAAAAAAGAATTGCAGTAGAAGAAGCTGATCTTTATCCCCTTTATACCAAGCTGAATCCATCAGAAAAAGCTGTAAGCAGGAACAGGTCATTCGTATTTTTATAGCGCATCCAGTTTTTTTTAAGTTGCATCAATTTTTTCTGCAATGACAACAATGTCTTTGCCAAAAAACAAGTGCGCTGTTAATTCTCCTTCAAGCCCCTTTTCAAGGTCATTCCTTATTCTCCAGTAATCTTTTTCAGGAATGCTGCCATGAAGTATTGCTTTTTTTATGTTGCTTGATTTTAAATATTCTTTGAGCTCTTGCTGTTTTGCTGTTCCAAGAACATGATACGGCCGCAAAAATGCATTTTTTATATTATCATCTGATGCAATGTAAACTTCACTGCCAATTTCAGCCAGGCCGCATTTGCCAACTGCACCATAAAGCTGCGGAAGCAGTTCAGCTTTCATTACTGCAGGATTTATCTCATAAATATATCTTTTAATGCCGGCTTTTTTTGGTTTTTCTGTTTTAGATGTGTCTTTTAATATTTTTAATCCTGGCAATGCAGCAACAGCCCTATTGCATGATTTTGATTTTCCAAAATATGCTGTCAGCCTGCTGATAGAAAAATCCATGGATATGTATTCCATCTCGCAATCAGGAATCAGCTTTCTGCTTATTTGAGGAGGCATTTCTATTGCAAAATCTTTTGTTATCTTTTTTATAGAATCCATCATGGCGCCAAATGGCGGTTTGAATGAATTCAGCGTCCTTTCTGATTCTGAATCAGGCCTTTCTGGATCCCAGAATATAATATCTGCATGTTTTATTCTTGACAGCGCTTCCAAGGCATCCATGTTAAGAAATTGGATATTTTTTATGCCTGCCTCTTCAGCATTTGCTTTTGCATATTCAATCTTTCTGCTGTCAATTTCAACAGCAACAACATTTTTGCAGGTTTTTGCAAATTCAATTGCCTGCACCCCAACGCCGCATCCAATGTCAATTATAGTGCTGCATGAAAGCCTTTCTGCGCGGTATTTTGCAATCTCAATATTTGTTGCAAACCTAAGGTCATTTTCATTGAACAAATAGCTTTCCGGCAACTTTTTTGCCCGATTGTTTTTTATCCTCGCCCTTGCTATGCTCAATGCTTCTTCTGAAAAATCCTTTATTTTGCTTATTTTGGATATATGCTGGCCAGAACGAATCATTGATTCTATCTTTTCTACAGTTTCTTTTAATATGTTAATGTTCATCTCAGGATTGGTGCCATTATGATATATTAAGCTTGCTGATAATTTTTTTGAAAAAGAGTTCTCAAAAAAAGCCATAATAAAATCAAGAAAAGTTAAAATCAAAATAAAAAAAAGAAAAAAGAGGAGGGTTTAGCTCTTCTTAGTATTTTGGATAAAAGTAATAGCTTTGGCCTTCGCCAGCGCCAGGTTCATCATTGCCTCTCTTTGAGAAGGCAATAACCAAGCCAACTATTACCAAAATCACTACCAAGACAACTACCCCTATCATTGCTGCTTGCTTCACGTCACCGCCAAGCAAGTTGCCTGTCACTGTTTTCTTGGTTACATCAGCTGACACGCTTAATTCCTGCACTACTGCATTGCCTGATTTGACCTTTAAGACGAATGAATGTCGCCCTTCAGATGCATCAGCCTTTGCTTTCAAGCCTACAAGGAATTCTGCAGTGCTGTCTGGTTGCACCGTAACAAAGCCAGGTTCAACTCTTGCATCAGCAAACAACTGCTCGCCAGCAACTTCCAATGAATATAGCACTGGATCGCTTCCTAGGTTGGCCAATGTTAATTTGAAACTAACATCAGAACCCTGAGCAACTGTCTTTGATGTTGAGTCTATGCTTACTACAGTTTCAGCCTTTTTCTCAGCAACAACAGCAGCATCATCTGCCACGCCGTTTACATGGACTGTTTCAGTCTGTGTTACGACGCTGTGCCCTCTGTTGTATTCAACTCTTACGTTTAAATCGTAATCGCCTGTCTTAGCGCCTTCAGGTATCCTTAACAAGATTTCCTTGCTTGATAATGAGTCTTCTTCATCCTCATTAGGATCTTCAGCAGCTGTTAATTCATCAATGTATTCACGTGCTGAAACACCCAAGTCAGGTATGCTTGCTACAACCTTTATGTCTTCTTCTTTCTTAGCGCCGAGATTTTCAACCCTTACAGTCACGAACAAGGACTTTCCTGCATCAATTTCTGCATCAGGCCTTACCATAACATCTTGTATGTTTAAGCTGTGCCTTGCTTCCTTTATTCTTAATGTAAAGCTTTCATCAACTTCGTTATCATCATCAAATACCCTAACTCTTAAGGTATAGTCATCGCTTGCCTCTAGGTCATTTGGTATTGACAATCTTAGAACTTTCCTGTAGTCAACGCCAGATTCCACGGCAAAAGTCTCTGTTGATGCTTCCACATCATCATATTCATAGCCACCGAGGTATGCCTTGACTTTTACATTGTCAACAGAAGCGTTTCCGCTTAAATATACCTCAATAACTGCATCTTGCCCTCTTTCAACAAATACAGCATCTCCACCAGAAACAGCGATTACATCATCAACTTGCACGCTGTCAATTTCATAGTCTGAAGCTGCCACAACACTTATTCCTGCTAGCAAAACTGCCAAAAACAAGAATACTGCACTTAACTTGCTTTTCATTTTGTTAAACCCTCCCAATTTCTTTTATGATCTTTACTCTATCTTTCAGCCCCTTTGTGCACTTGTTATACTGTCAAGTGTTATCATTTTTGGGTTATAATCCCTATATAAACTTTTTGGTGATTAAATAAACACTTCCAAAAGCCCAAAAACCAGCTATTTTTGTCATTTTTTAGAGAGACAGGCCTTTTATTGGTTTCATGGCAAAAGCGCAGCCATATTCAGAGATGCCAGAAAGGTTGCAAAAAATGGAAAAGTTTTGATGGCCTGGCCAGGTTTGGATGCACAATCCAGATACTCTTGTGTTTTGATGGCCTGAAAAATAAGTATTAAGGCACGGCTTGTCCTTGAACATATAGGATATTTCAGCCAGCTTTTCAGCGCCTTCTTCTCCAGCCAAGCCAACAATATAATGGTTCTTGGCCAATTCTTTTGGCAGTTGCTCTCCTGTATTGAAGCCAAATGGAACAAATCGGACACTGTCGTCATTTTTTTCCAGCTTTTTGACAAGTTCAGATTCATTCATCAAAGGCAGCTGATTAGGCAGCTTTGGGATATCCTCTATATAGAATCCCTTAGAAGGAACATACAACAAGCCAGTAAATGCCCAAAGCAAACCTCTTTCCATTGATGATTTAATTGCTGAAAATTCCGGCTCATTTTGGCCTGATGAATAAACTGTGTATAATAAAGAAACTAACTGCGCCATTCTTGGCCTTGCACCATCTCTCAATGTTGATAGATTAATATTGTAATAACTGCTGGGCCCGTGAGGCTTGTAATTAAATTCAATTGTACTGTCTTCATGAGGCACCTTTATCAATGTTTTTCCCCTGCTGATTTCGTAGTTGTTGTTTGTTGGCATTTTATACATTCAAAGATAGATGAAATTTGGGAATGCCAGGATTTGAACCTGGATCCGACGGTCTGGAGCCGACTATTTTCGGCCTTATTTTTGATAAGTCTACCGGGTTAAACTACATTCCCTTGCATATTTTATGCTAATAAAACATATATAAAATCTTCTAAACTCCAGAGATAATCTTTTTAAGCAGCAGATTGCCCTTATTTTGCAATGCGTCAGTGGTTTAGTGGTTAGATCTTTTTTAAGAGACCAAAATTCTGGCCTTCCAAGCCGGAAACCGGGGTTCGAATCCCCGCTGACGCAAATCTTTTAATAAAAGAGAAGAAATAAATCTTTGGCATTTAGCACCATATGGTTACTTTGGATTGCCGTAAAAATTACAGAAATCTTGCAAAAATACTTATAAATAGAAAAATAGGTGGTATTAATTATGACAGAAGGATATTCAAATTACGAATAGTTTTTGCAGAATAACCTTCAAAAATACTCTGGAAAATGGCTGGCTATTTTAAATAAAAAGATAATTGACAATGGCGACAATGTAAAAGAGATGATACTCCGCGTTAAAAAAAATTACCCTAATGAAAAACCGCCAATCACCAAAGTAAAAGACCATTTATCAATTCTTTAATCCGATATGGCATTAATGTTATTTTCTATTCAAGAAAACCCAGAACCTTGGCTCTAAGATGAATTGCACTAGCCTATAGGCACAAAAAGTGGACAAAAAGGACAGACATGCTCGTAGGATTTATAAAGAAAAAGCCTATTATTATCTTATGCCAATATCAGAGGATATTAAGAAAAGAGTAGTTATCAAAAGGGATAAATTAGGAAGGTTTGTTGGTTGGGGAGGCCAAATAAAAAAATGCGGAACCTGCAGCAAAAAATTTTATGGGTCATTTAGCCGAATAAAGGATAATCGCGGTAAATTTTACAGTATGCGTTGTAGGCGCAATTCTTTTTTAAAAAGGTCGAAGGAATATGTCCTAAACGAGAACATGGCTGAACTAATAGGGATCATTATTGGGGATGGTTGCATATCCAGATGTTACAGAAGTAATGTATTTAGGATTTTTATCTCTGGCAATCCAGTAGAAGATGAAGACTATTTCAAAAACTATCTGCCCAACTTAGTAGAAATATGTTTGGGCAAAAGACCAAGTATCTATTTTGGTAAAAATGGTGCCATTATAGTTCAGTTTTCTAATGAATCCTTTAGATTGTTTTTGCATAGATTAGGCATACGAGAAAGAAAAACAAAAACTGTGCGAATCCCAACTCAAATACAACGCAAAAAGAAATTATTAATCAGATGCATTAGGGGCATTGCAGATACTGACTTTACTTTAATTTTTAAAAAATCTCATAGTATTAAGCATAATTATCCGAGGATTTGTGGCCATTTTGCTTCGTTTAGATTAGTAAAAGATTTAGAAAAAGCTTTAAGAAGTCTTGATTTTACATTAAATACTACCTATAAAATGGAACGATATGACAAGAGGGGATTAACAATTACAACAAATTATATTAATTTGGACGGGCATAATAACTTGAAAAGATGGCTAGAATTGATTGGTTTTTCTAATTTAAGAATATTAAGTAGATACTTGGTATGGCAAAAATATGGTTATTTAAATCCAAGAACAACATTGCCACAGAGGTTGGAACTTATTCAGGCAGGAGGTGGTGTATAATATGGGCGGCAGCATTATGGCATTTGTTGCCCATTCGTAGCGGATGATGACCTAATTGGGATAGGCGGAACGCTGGCGAAGTACAAGAAAGAAGGAAAAAACATAGTTGTTGTCATATTCTCATATGGCGAAAAATCCCATCCTCATCTTAAGGAAGAAGTGGTAAGCGCTGCTCGCCAGAAAGAAACAGAGGAGATTGACAGGATATTTGAGCGCGAAAGCATTTTCTTGGGCCTTGAAGAGGGAAAAATAAGGCAGGAGGCGAAAGAAAAAAACATCAAGGAGCAGATAAAAGTCCTGGTAAGGAGGTACAATCCCGAAAAGATATTCACGCATTCTTCATCAGACCCCCATCCTGATCACAAGGCAATAAACTCAGTTGTGCTGAAAATCCTGAAAGCAATAAAATACAAGGGAAGCATTTACACATTTGAAGTCTGGAACATCTTGAAAGAAGACAAGCCCGCTATTTACATTGATGTTTCTGAGACATTTAACCTGAAAAAAATGGCGCTCAAGAAATTCAAGAGCCAGAAGCTTTTTATTTATCCATTATGGGTTCCGATGCTGTTAAGGGCAAAGTCATACGGCAAGAAATGCGGCTGCAAGTACGCAGAAAAGTTTTACAAAATCCAATAAACATTAGAAAAGCTTATATAATTTTGTGTGTTTCTAAAACATAAGATGAAAAAAATAATACTGCCTGGCTATGAAAATTTAGTTGGCAATGAAGTGTACAAAAGGGGCATGCCTAATAATAACGTGGAATTGGTTCTATTGTCAAGGTATGGTATACTAAGCGATGTTGATCTGCATAAACAAATAAAAGATATAATAAAGCGGTTCAAGGAAACGATTTATGGCATGAATTCTGGGTCGATGCTCATGAACAGCCTAGAAAACATTATCCTGCAATTGCCAGATAACATAAAAGAAAAGCTGTTGTCAGATGATGTATGGCAGGTTTTAGCAACAGAAAACAGTGAGTACTTTGATATACTGAGGGGAATTGTCCCAAACCGCGCAATTGGTTATTTAAAAAAACCGGATGTTGCAGATGAATATGAGCAAGCAATTGGCCAACAAATGGTAGTAAATCCAAATGCAGCTGAACACCTCATGATACAGATAAAGCTTGTTGATCATAAACTTCCAGACAGGCATGAGATGGACATTTTAATCAAGAACCATACTTATGTATCAGAAACACTACATATGAAAGGCGCAACCAATCTGCTGCAAGACATGGCGTGCGTGAAAAACCTGGTAAATCTTGTATATGGCGCGCTCAAAAGCCCGGAGCACATTTCAAGCCTTGCAGACATATCAAGCAGGCAAAATGAAACACTGGCAATATCTTACTTGATGCAGGCTCTTGGGAAAATCGGGCAGCAAGAATATTTGAATAGGATTGAAACATGCCCTTGTGATACTGGCCCATCTGGCAGTCCATTTGGCAGCGGGTCTTTTGGCGGCTCTTCAAATCCAGGAAAACCAGTATTGCATTAATTTTTCTTCAGCTTGTTTATAATCAGGCAGGTATTGCAAATCTCGCCGCTAGAAGGCTCGCCGCAATGCATGCATTTCTTCACTTTAGACCCATTATAAGCGTCTTTCAGGCAAGGCAATAGCCCAAGAAAAGAATTTATGATTGCATTTTTTGTTCCGGAATGCCTTTTTTCTATTTCATTTATCAGGTCTCTTACTTCTCCGCGAAAAGAATCAACGCTGTAAGGGCATTCCCCAAACTTCACTGGAAACAGCTTCAGATAAGCATAAGTTGCAGTTTCTTTTTCTGTCAGGAAATAAAATGGCTTTATTCTTGGGACAAACCTGTTGTCTTTTACCACACTGGTTATTGGCCCTAATCTAGTTGACCTTTCAAGATTTCCCCGCATATAATTCATCATGACCGACTGAGATTCATCATCCAAGTTGTGTGCAGTGGCAAGCTTGTTTGCCTTTAATTCAACTGCTGCCTTGTTCAGCAATCTTCTTCGAAGAACGCCGCAAACAGAGCAGGGGTTTAAGTCGTTAATCTTTTTAACAACATTGTCCAAAGTGAAGCCAAATTCCTTTTTGAAGGAATAAATCTTCAGTTTTATATTGTTTGTTGTGCAGTATCTTTTTAGGTTTTCTAGCTCCCTATAACCCTTAATGCCCTCGTCAATTGCAACCGCTACTATTTTTATGTCTCTTTTTTTTGCCAGCTTGCTTAATATGTACAATAACGACATTGAGTCTTTTCCGCCAGAGCAAGCGACAGCAACCAGGTCTTTTTTGCTGATCAAATTATGCTTTGCTATTGTCTTCAGGGCTTTTTTTTCAAAGTACCTTAAAAAATGAGCTCTGCATAGCTCAATCTTGTTGTTGGTCAGCCTTATTACTGGCTTTTCTCTGCATTCTTTGCATGGCATGGAGTACTTGCTAAAAAGATAACTTATAAATTTTTTCCATTAGTTTTTTGGAAAAATTGCACGCAAATATTCAGTATTGTGATAGTGTATTTTATGCTATATAAATGTTTAAATATCAAGAAGTAGCAAATACGGCCTATGAATTACAAGCAAAAAGATGGTAAGGTCTTATATGGCTTCAGCCAGACAAACTTGGACAAGACAAATGCAAAGCTAAACTCGGTTGTCGGCTCGCTGAAAGTTCTCATAATATTATTGATAGTGCTCTTGGCTATGGCGATAATTTTCTTCGTATGGCTTGGCTATAATGATGTGCTGACAAGATTGATTTATGGATATTAAAATTTCATCCGCCAGAAATAACAGACAATAACCTGATTTCATCGCCTTCTTTTAATTTTGCTTTCCTTGTCACCAGCTCATTGTTTTTTGCTATGATAATTACTTCTGGGTTTATCTTGAGCTTTCTTAGCATGTCCTCTGTGTCATTT
Organism: Candidatus Woesearchaeota archaeon; assembly: GCA_964491045.1. Classification (GTDB taxonomy): domain Archaea; phylum Nanobdellota; class Nanobdellia; order SCGC-AAA011-G17; family JACPNG01; genus CAZBFA01. The sequence continues at coordinate 2,282 of CAZBFA010000006.1, read as the reverse complement.
GCATTTATTTTTTTGACTATGTTTTCCCTTTCAATAAAGACTTTCACATTTGGCATTTTTTGCTCCGTCATTCACCAGCTTGCTGATGTTTGCTTTTTTCTCTTCGTCTTTAACTTGGGCTTCATTGCATCTTGTTTTCGGGTTTTTCGGCCCAAGCCTGTCGCAGACTTCTGGCCCTGTTGAAGTTTCATACATTCCCGCTTTTTTTGACAGGTTTATGATTTCATTTTTATCATATGCCAATAATGGCCTTAAGACAGTAATTTTTGCCACCAGGTCTATGGCCGTTAAGTTGTCCAATGTTTGGCTGGATACCTGGCCCAGAGACTCGCCAGTGACCAAGTACTTGCATTTTTCTTTTTTGGCAATCTTTTCTGCTATCCTGTACATCATTCTTTTTGACAAGATATAATAATATCTGTGGTTGCATTTCTTGACTAGCTCGGAAAAAATATTTCCTGCTTTGACAACATATAATTTATTTATGCCAAGCATCTTGCACAATTTTTTTGTCTTTAATTCTGGCTTGTTGTCTGTAAATGGCTCTATTGAAAAGTGCACTGCAATAATCTCAAATTTATCTTTAAGCAAGTACGCTGCAACAGGACTGTCATACCCACCAGAAATCAAGCACAGAACCTTATCCATTTTTGTATATCCTTTCTGCTATTTTTTTTATCTCACCAATGTTTTTTTCTTCCGCGTTCTTGAAAATTAGCTCGCCGTAATCGTGCACAATCACCTCAAACTTGTCTTTTAAAACCAGGATTATCGGGGTTTCAGCAAGAATCTTGAAGTGCTTTTTTATCTTGCTTAGGCTTAAATTTTTGCTTGGCTCTTGCTTTACAGAATAACCTCCCTTGTCCTTGCATTTTTTTATTATCAGGCCAGATTTCATTTTTGTTTCATTGCATAATGGGCAGTTTTTTTCAACTTTTATTTTTGTTATTTCATTGTTATTTAAGTTTATTCTTAATAGTTTTTTTTCATGCTCTTTGTTTGTTAGTATCTTCAACGTCTCATTTGCCTGGATAGAAGCTATTAAGGATGCTGTTGTGTTTAATATGCCTGCTGCGCTACAGTCCTCGTTTACTGCTGTAGTCTTGTATATGCATCTCAGGCATGGCCCTTTGTAAGAAACAAAAACAGTTCCATATGTTTTTATTGCTGCTGAATGTATAAATGGAATATTTTTTTCTTTGCAGTAATCGTTAAGCAAGAACCTTGTTTCCAGATTGTCAGTGCAGTCAAGAACCATGTCTGCTTTTATCTTGTTTATGTTATTTTGTGTTATTTTTGTGCTATAATGTTTTATCTTTGGATTAATCTCCTTCAAATGCCATGCGAGCGATTCTGCCTTTGGTTTTTTTAAGTCTTTTTTTGTGTAAATGCTCTGCGAATTGATATTTGATTCTTCTACCCTGTCAAAATCTATCAAAATCAAGCTTAGGCCGGCTCTTGCTAGCAGGTTTGCAGTGTTTGTTCCTATTGCACCAAGGCCTATTATTGCTGCTGTTTTCTTGCCTAAACCATGCTTTCCAAAAACCAATTCCTGCCTTGAACAGTCCATGAAATGCATATTCTGCAACATACATTTAAAAAGGTTTATATATGACTTTTAGCTTAGGTTTTATTGTGAAAAAGAGGATAGAATTAGCTGCAGTTAGAAATGTTCTTGCTTTGATTATTTTCTTACTTGGTTTAATGTCTGCGTCATATGGCGCACAAATTGATTGTGGAACCAATCCGGATTTAGCAGTTGCATCTTGCTTTGCTAATTCTATTGTTAGCGCAGCAAAAACAACTGGTTGTAGCCGTGCGCTTGGCAAGGGAGATGGTATGGATGCTGGTGTTGGGGCAGATTGTGACAGCAAACCTGACAGTCAAGGACGCATTGGATGCCAAAGGATTCCGGGCAGCCAGCCATATTGTGATATTGGCCGTCCTGGTGAACTTGTTTTAGACATGGGCGCTGCTGAAGAAATAATCAATGCAAATTCTGATTGGGATTTAAGAATAAGAGAGGGGGGTTATTCTGAACGTTACAGTGTTTATCTTTCAAATGACAGAATCAGTTGGTTAAATATTGGCACAAAATGCGGCTCTGCAACATTTGATATACCGGGCCAGAATTTGGGCCAGGCATATAGGTATATAAAAATAACAGCAATTGGCGACGATTACTGTGGCACAAAGCCTGGTTATCCAAGTGATTATGGAGCAGAAATAGATGCAATATTTGCAAGAGTGATAGGAACGCCAGCATGCACAAATGACTGCTC
>CAZBFA010000005.1:9309-18854 GCA_964491045.1 Candidatus Woesearchaeota archaeon | reverse complement strand
ATCCAGTACTGCCATGCAAGGCTGGCAACAAATGTCTGTGATGGCACTGGAGGCACTTCAACCCCGCAGGGAACTGCAGCCAGCATGAATATCACTCTTTTGGATACTGCGACAAATGCATATACTGATGTAGGGCCATTGCCGGCAACCACAACAAACACATTGCGCAGAACAAACTGGAGTGTTGTTGGCGCAAACTTTTCAAGGTATATCAATGCAAGCGGTTTTGTCAGCATCCAGATGGAATTTGCCTGGAGCGGTGCAGGCAGGTCTTCGTTTCTGAATGACCATACAAACTTAACTGTAACCTATGATGTAAGGCCTTATGTATTCTTGTCCAGCCCTGCAGATGACAATGTGACAATTGGCGTGAGCAACATAACTTTTGTATGCAATGTTACTGATGATTATGGCTTAATCAATGTTTCCTTGTTCCATAATATTGGGGGCACATTTGCTTTGAATCAAACAGCAAATATAACTGGCAGCAGATCAAATTCAACACAGTTCAATGTCACAAATATACCAATAGGGAATAATTACAAGTGGAATTGCCGGGCATCCGACAATGTGACAAATGCAACATCAGCAGCAGACAATTTTGCCTTCAATGTCACTACAAATATAGCAATAACCACTCTTGGCTGCACGCCAGCCAATCCAAGCCTGCTGCAAAGCGCGCTGTGCAATGCCACGGTGACTGATGATGTGAACATCAATTTTACTGTAAGGGCAAATGTAACGCTGCCGAATGGAACAATAGAAAATCAAAGCATAAGCAATGTAACTTCTAATTATTATTTTAATTTCACAAACATCGGGCTGAATGGCACATATCTGATAACATGGTATGCAAATGACACCAAGGGAAATGCAAAAAGCAGGAATTCAAGCTTTAACGTGACTGATGGCACTCCGCCAGCAATAACCCTGAATGACCCAATAAATTATTACAATGCTTCACAGATTTCACAGGAGTTTAATTTTACTGCAACTGATAATATAGATGCAATAGTAAACTGCTCAATCATTTTTGACAATGTGGCAAACAAAACAAATGCAACAACCTTGAGTGGCAACCTGACAAGCCTTACAGTGAGCAACATTGCTGTTGGCAACCATACATGGGCTGCCCGTTGCACTGATGCATCAAGCAACACAGACACAAGCACGACAAGAATCTTTACAGTAGATACAAACATCCCAAATTTCATCAGCCTGACAACAATACCCAATACAGATGCTGCCTTGGACCCGGGAGTTACTGTAACCGCCAGGGCAAATGTAACAGATAACACTACAACTATAGATACAGTAATATTGCAGTACAAGCTGAATACAACAACATTATTTACAAATTTAACAATGAACCTGCTTGCCACAGGGTTTTACAATGCAAGCTTTATTGCTTCAACATCCGGAGCATATGACCTGAAATTATTTGCAAATGACACAGCAGGCAACAAGGCGGATAGCGACACAATAAACATATCTGTTGTCAATGAAACAACATGGACAAGAAGCCCAGGAACATTGCCTGCAGTAAGCGCCACAGCAAGCCAGAACCTTTCATTGGGGGTAATAACAATAAACAACACTGGAGATGTGCAGTTTAATTTTACAATAACATCTGACTTTGTCAATACTTCTTACAATGAAAGCTTTCCATTAGAAATCGCGCCAAACAGCTCAAAATATGTCAATGTTTCAGTGCAGGCTCCAGATTCAAATAGCGTGACAACTGTAATCTTAAAAATAAATACCTCTTCTGCGCAGGCAGAGCCCTCTGAATTGAACACTACTGCAACCATTGTCATTGCAGAAGATGCATTTCTGGCATCTACAATAACAACTTATCCCACATCAGTAACATTGGGTGATACCCTTGTGGCATTGTCGGCGAAACTGGAAAATGTCGGCAAAAATAATGCAACAAACATGACCTTCTTTTATGTGCTGCCAAGCAATTGGGTTGTGACATCCGGCACTGCAAACTTATCCATAACTGATCTGATGGTCGGAGAAACATCAACAAGCAATCTTGAGGTGACGGTGCCAAGCAATGCGTCAACAGGAACGCAGGCAATTACAGTCAATGCAACAGGATTTAACATTTCAGGAACCAACCTGGCTGAACTGGACAATATACAGGGGCACATTGTTAATACAACAGTAAATGCGCCCGCTGCGCAGCTCGGGGCTGCTGTAGCTCCACCTTCCGGCGCATCTGCTGCTCCAGGAGGCGCTCCTGCTGGTGGCGGCGGCGAAGTATTGGGTGGAGTTGGCGGCGCAATAGAAGGTGAAACGATTTACACGCTTGAGGAAATTGAAATTTTAAGAGGAAGTTCTGAAGGCGTTCCAGTAAAAGTGACAAACCTGTATGAAAATTCATATTTTGAAAGCGTTACTGTTGAAATTCTAGGATTTCTGTCGCAATATGTGACACTTGAACAGATAATCGACCCAAACAAGCAGGTCTTTGTTGAAACAAAGAACATAGCGCTTAGAAAAATAGGCGAGGTTGTTCAATTTAATCTAAGAGAAACAGAGCCTCACCTGATAACTGCAACTGCAATCAGCGCTGATTCAGTTTCAATTGTGCTGAGCTCAGAGCCAATCAACCTGACATTAAAGACTGGTGAAATGAGATATATAGATCTTGACAGGGACAATGTCAACGACACTGCAGTATCCTTGAGAAATCTGACCGAGTTCACAGCTGCAACCCTCAGCGTTTACAGGCTCGGGCCTCAGGATCCGAATAAGATTTACTTCATGGAAGACAGGGAATATAAAGTAAGGCTGTTTGTTCCAAAATACCTCGAAGATGAACGGCAGTATAACTTGACTTTGAAGATAACAGCAAAGCTTGTTCCATTGAATCCGATTTCAGCAGGCTACACATCAAAAGTGATATCTGAATTTAAGACATTAATACTAAAAGTCATTGTGGTGAGCCCGAAAGAGATTGAGCTTGCGCTGGAACAGGCAAGAAAAGATGTTAGCGCAATGCTCGCTGCAGGTTTTCCCATAAACAGGACAAAGCAATTATTGTTGCAGGCTGAAGAAGCAAGCGCAATAAGGAATTATGACCGGGCTTTTGGATTGGTGAAAGAAATTGCTCAGTCCAAAGAAAATGCATTTGAATCTGACAAGATAATAAAGGAAATTCAGGAGAGCATAGAAAAATCCAAAGGCAGATGGCTGAAGGTTCCTGAAACTGAAAGGGCATTGGTTCTGGCAATAAAGGCCTTTGAGCGCGAGGACTTTGAAACAGCATTGCAGCGCGCAAAAGAAGTCCAGTTGCTGTTTGTGTTTGAAACAAGGGGAAAAGTGAACATACTGTGGTTCTTGAGCAAATACTGGCATCTGACAATACTTGCATTGCTCATCACTCTTATTGCCCTGTTCATGCTCTACAAGAAAATAATTATTCATATAATCAGCTCAAGGCTGAAAAATCTTGATAGGGAAGAAGACGCAATCCATTCTTTGGTTGAGGAAGCGCAGTACAAGCATTTCAAGGAAGGCTCAATGCCCGCAATAATTTATGAAAAAACAGTTGCAAAATACGGGGCAAGGCTTAACAAGATAAAACAGCTGCAGATACACCTGCGAAACAGGAGGGTTGGCATTATAAAGACAGAGCAGGAGCTTGAGAATCTTGCAATGGAAGAAAAAGATCTTGCTGAACTGATGAAAAAAAGGCAGCAGGATTATCTTGTCCGTGGAAAAATTACAAGGACCAAGTTTATTGAAGCCTATGAATCTGACCGGGAAAGGCTTTCGAGGATTGAGGTTGAGAGAGCAACATTAAAAGAAAAGCTTGAGAAGCAAAAGATAAGCAAGAAGTACAAAATTTTGGCAGCGATAAATAAAATTTATCTCAAAATCGGCAGTTGCCTTGAGAGAAGGCGCTCTGAAAGCCTGCCGAATTCAAATGAAGTGGTGTCTGAACTTAATAAAAAAATGCGCGCATCAAAAAAATGAAAAGAAAGGCCAAGAAAGAGTTTGTGGGGAGAAATAGGGCATTTGCATTAATTATTATGCTGCTCGCCTTGGCAGTTTATATATTTATAGGCAGGCATGCTGTAAGCATGACAAGCGGAGCAGTTGTTGGCTGGATGCTTGAGCAAAATAAGACAGAAAGGGCAGATGCTCTTGATGCATTATTTCTGGCTGAACTTGACTGGCAGGATATGCTTGGCTTAAACATCTCAGCAGATTTTGTTTCTGATAATTTATTGCTTGCCAAGAGATATTACATAGGGGAGAAAGCAAGTTACTTGCTGGTTGACCTGGAAAAAGAGTGGAATGAGGAAAAAAGGGCATATCTGAATGGGCTCTTGAACCTTTCAAGAAACACAAAAGCATATGAAATAGAGAAGTTAAACTACAAGGGGGTGTTTGATTTAACAGGGGCAATTCATTCAAGAAAAGAGCGAGCATACCATATTCTTGACCTTATGGCTGTTACCGGAGAGGAAATAGCAAAGTATGGTGAAAATAACATGACTGTTCAAAAGAGCATTTTATCTTTGGACAAGGCTGCAAAGGCATTTCAGGATGAAAGATATGAAGAGGCAGAATCCAACATTGCTGATGCAAATACAGAACTTCAAGAAGCAAGCACAGAAAGCCAAAGAGTGAAGAAGTTACTTGACTTGGGCAAGAATTTCTTTGTCAGGTACTGGTGGCAGATAATCTTTGTTTTGATAATGCTTTCAATAGCAACGCTGATAATAGCAAACAAAATAAGGGTAAAGTTAGCTCGCAGCAAGCTGGAAGGCATGAAAAAAGAGCTGGAAGCGCTGAACAGCATGATAAAAAAAGCGCAGGAAGACAGGTTCAAAGCTAAAACTCTTACAGAAAAAGGCTACAAGCTGAAAGTAGAAGGCTATCTTGAAAAAATTGCCGAGATAAAGCATACAATTCCTGTTCTTGAATCCATAATTTTGGGCAATAAAAAGATAATTGAGAAAGACAAAAAGAAAAGCGCGGTGCTGGAGGTCAAAAGATGATAGCAATAGAAAGCTTCAAGAGATTCAATCTTGCTGACATTGCAACAATTATCGTATTGGCAGTCTTTGCATGGGCATTTAGCTTTGCAGCAAACATCTTTTTGGGCATGCAGGTTTCATACATTGCATCATTGCTGATAACAACGGCTATGATGGCATTGTCTGTTCATGTTGTAAGAAAAGCCGGGTCTGTCACAATCTTTTACCTGTTTAATGCATTGCTTACATATAACCTTAATGACTTTGGCGTAATGTGGCAGCAGAAGATAATCAGCTTCTTGATTGCAGGAATATTATTTGAGGCAACATTCCTTGTTTTGAAGCTTGAACTGAAAGAAATCCAGCTCGACATTATAATCGGAACTGCCCTTTCTGCAGCAAGCATACCCTTGACAATTGCCTTGCAGCTGTCATTGATAGTTACAGGGGCAATGATAAAAGACATAATAAACTTGATGCTGCTGTCATTCTTTGTAGGCATCATTGGAAGCATCATTGCTTTTTTCATATGGTACAAATTAAGAGCAACCAAGTTCATGCTAAGAAGGCTTGTTTGATTCTTTTTTCTCTTTAAATTTTGATTTGATTGCTAAAGATAGATTAATTTTTTCTTTAAAAATCTTTATCTCAATTTTCCATAAACCCTTCGAATGTTTTTATTTCTATTTGGCGTCTTGCTCTTAAGAGTTTAAAACTAAAACAACTTGGGCTAAAATAATGCAAGTTTAACGATAGCTCTTCTGTCGTTTAGCACGTGGCTTAGAATCATTGGGCTTGTGAGGCTCATTATACCTTGTATCTGCCACAAGCAGATGCCTGTCATACTCTAGAAATGTTTTTTTTAATTCAGGATGCACAGTCACCAGCGCCCTTGCAATTGCCAATCTTGATGCTTCAGACTGGGCCTGCCATCCGCCGCCATGAACATCAACTTCAACATTGTATTTTGCTGCAATTTCATCCCCGCTAAGCATCAGCGGCTCCAGTATCCTTAATCTTGCAATCTCTGGCTCATATATTTCAAGAAGTTTTGAGTTAATTCTTATAATGCCTTTTCCGTCTTTCAGCACAGCTCTTGCTATTGCGTGCTTTCTCCTTCCGGATGTGTCAATTGCTTTCATTTTTTGCTGTGCAACAAGTAAACCAGTTCTTTAAGCTTTATATATTTTAATGCAGTGCTTTTCATTCTTGCATTATTGACGTTTGTCACTTCTCCTTTTGCGATATCGCCTGGCATTCCAACATAGCATCTTATGTTCTTGAATGCTTTTATCCCCCTATATTGCTTGTGCGGCAGCATGTTTCTTATTGTTCTTTTCAATATCCTGTCTGCCTTTATAGGAAAGTATGGCCCATGATGCGGGTTTCCTCTTGCCCTTTTTTGCTGATACTTTTCCAATATAATCTTCCTGTCTCCAATGATGACTGTTTCTTCTGCATTTACAATCTCCACCTTCTCTCCGAGCAATGCCTGCTTTGCCGCAAAGCTTGCAAGCCTTCCCAAAACCATGTTGTTTGCGTCTATTATCATTTTAGCAGATTATCCTTATTCTTTTTCCCTTTGAGCTGTTCTTCATCAATTCTCTTATTGTTATTGCCTTTCCGCTTTTGTTTATCTTTTCTTTTGCCTTTGCTGAAAAGTTGAATGCCGAAACTGTTATCTTCTTTGTCAGTTCCCCATTTGACAGCACTTTTCCAGGAACAACAGCAGTTTCATTTTCCCTTGTGCACTTGTTTATCTTGTCGATATTTACTTCTCTTCTTGATCGTGTTGGCTTTTCAAGCTCAGATGCAAGCCTTTTCCATAATGAGGCATTTTCCTTGCTGCCCAAGTGCTTTAAATCAGCTATCAATGATTGCAAATGTATGTTTGTTGGTCCTGTTCTTGTCATTTTTTCTTGTATGTAAAGCTTTGCTCTTCAACCAGCTCTTTTTTGCCTATTAATTCTGTCAGCGCCATGCAAACGCATATCTCATATAGATACCTGTTCTGGAATTTTTCAGCATTGCTGTTTTTCCATGTGCCAACTATCAGCTCTGTCAGCGTGGTGCTTCTTTCTTGGCTTAGTGTATTTCTTATTGTCTCAAACAAGCAATCCTTTTGGTGGGCATAAACTGTTGCCAGTTCATTCCTGTTTATTTTTAATTTGTCTTTGGTATTGTGCATTTTTCCTCTGATTTGATTGCGGGAAGCAGGATTTTCTGATCAGGAGGCATCTGAACCTCAGTTCTGATGTTCGAACCTGCGTAGGCACTAAGCCACTACCCTTTTGAAAAATCTCAAAAGATTTCCTCAAGGTAGCTCATTTGGCCGCTCTGACATCCCCGCAAATAGCCTTGATTTTACTTCACTGCTTTTAAAGCTTTTCCAAAGTCATCTAATTTGTCATCCATTGCTTCTATTGCAGCTTCCACCATCTCTTTGTGCTTTAATTGGCCAAAAGCCTCGATGAAAAGCAAAAAGTCAGTCTTGCTCCCCTCCACGCTTATTGCATTATTTGTTGCTTCTACGCAAGCCATGCACAAGATGCAGTTCTGCAGCGCGACAACGCTTGCCTTTTTGCCAGCAACTCTAAACACATGTGTCGGGCATACCTTTACGCTTTCTGAGGTGTCTTCATTTGGATTTACTTTTATTATTGGATATCCCCTGTAATATACCAGCCCTGGGGAATATTTTGTATGCTGTTTCCCTTTTCCAAGAGTGGCAATTCCATCAATATGAAGAGCCTGGCCTTTTGCAAGCTTTACTATCAGTGTTTTTGGATAAACTGCCTTTATTTTTGTGTCATTGAATTTTATCTCTTCAGCATAAACATTGCATGGCCCTGTTGATTTTAATGAAAAATTTGCCTGGCATCTCGGGCAGCCCTTGCCCTCGCATTTGCATTCTTCCGGTATATTGTATGATTCCGTGTCAGTTTTCAGGACAACCAATCCCAATCTATGGGCAAGAATTTCATCATACAACGCAGATCCATTCTTGTGGAATGTTGCAGATTTGATTGCCATTGCAGGCGTCTCATCCATGATAAGCCTTCTTAATGTGTTAATATATGCATTGTCAACATCTTTTACAAGGAGCGCTAATTTTTCCTTGTTCTTGTCAATTACCTTTATTTCCATTTTATACCCTTCTTCCTCTCCTTAAATGCGCTTTTCTGCATGTGTCAGAAGGAGTTGCTGTTATGTCTTCTATTATCCCTATCTGGAATCCTGCTCTTGCCAATGCCCTTACAGCTGCCTGCGCGCCTGGCCCCGGCGTGTTTATTCCTGAATGCCCGCCCGGCGCTTTTACTTTTATGTGCAATGAATTTATCCCCTTGTCAAATGCCTCGTCAGCAACCTTTTTTACAGCCATCATAGCTGCTGTTGGCGAGCTTTCCAGCCTGTGCGCCTTTACAACCATGCCCCCAGATGCCTTTGCAATTGTCTCAGATCCAGTTATGTCTGTGATATGTATAATTGTGTTGTTGTAGCTTGCATAAATGTGCGCTATGCCCCATCTTGTCTGCTCTTCTCTTCTCATCTTTTCCTTGCCTTTATTGTTGTTCTGTTCTTTCTTGCTTTTTCTTTTTTCTTTTCTTCTTTTGCTTCTCTTTTGGCCATGTCCAACTGTGTTCTTTCAGGATGCTCTGCGCTTGCCAAAGATGAAGCCGGGTCGAATATGATCTTGTCTTCCTCGCTTTTTATCACCAAATAGCTTGGCGCAGTCACTTTTCTTGCATCAACAAATATGTGGCCGTGAATTATGAACTGCCTTGCCTGTTTTATTGACCTTGCCAGGTTGTTTTTATGCACAATGCTTTGCAGCCTTCGGTTCATTATGTCGTTGATGTTTAAATTTAAAACACCTTCCATCTTTGTGCCATCATCAGCGAGGCCGTATCTTTTGAGCCTGCTTATCAATTGTTTTTTTTCAAGCTCGCCCTGCCTTGTCATGTTTGCAATCAGCCTTTTTGCCTGATTCTTGAAACCCTTTAGAATGTATGCTGCCTTCCAGGCTTCTTTCTTGTTCTTGAAGCCGTATTGGCTCACAAGTTTTCTTTCTTCATCTAGGCGCAGTCTTTGCCATGGATGTGATGGCGTTGCGTATTTCCTGTTTGGTTTTTTTATTGTGCCCATTTATCCTCACTTTGCTGGAGCTATTTTTTTCTTTACAACACCCAATGAGCTGCCTTTCCTGAAGTGCGCCTTTGTTCTTTGGCCCCTGACTGGCTGCCCAATTGAATGCCTTACTCCCTTGTAGCTTTTTATCATTTTCATTCTTTTGATGTCAAAATCAACAGCAAACTTCAGGTTTGATGCTATCAGATGTGTGTCTTGCCCTGTTTCCCTGTCTTTTCTCCTGTTCAGCAGGAATGGCTTTATATTGTATTTGATAGGATTTTTCATTATGTCATCTATTTTTTTTACTTCATCATCGCTTAACAGGCCGATTTTTTTGTTTTTTGGTATGTTTGCAGTGAAACATATAAAATTTGCAAAAGAATAGCTCACTCCTTTTATTTTTCTTAATGCCTT
>CAZBFA010000005.1:4752-9277 GCA_964491045.1 Candidatus Woesearchaeota archaeon | reverse complement strand
CCAAGCCTGATAAGCTCTTTCCCTGTTGTTTCTTCCATGGCCTTTTTAGTAAAAAATGTCTTTAAAAAGCTTGCGTTCTGCCTTGCCTTATTCGCCAGGACACTGAGGCAATTAAAACATGTTTAGCCATATGATTTATATAGGGGGGATGCTGTTTATCCAATATGGGCTTCATAAGAAAAACAATCAAGAAAATTGCTTTTTTTATCCTTCTTGCTTTTTTTGTTATCTCAATCATGGCAATGTTTGATTTAAAGTACACTGGCAATATTGTCAAGGAAGGCTTTACAGCAAAATATGCATTGGAGCATACGAATGAAGCAATTTCTGGCTATAACAAGAACTTTGAGAACATTCCGAACTTTGCAAAAACCTTGTTTGGCAATGAGCGGGTTGATCTAATGATAACAATGAATAATGGCTCTCTTGAAGAGCTTTTTTTTATAACCAAAAATGGCAAAATAATAGAGTATTCATCCAATCATCTTCAAGATATAACAATTGTTGTTGAGATTACAGAAGAGGTTTTTGATTTGATTTCTTCTTCACAAAAACCATCAAATGATTTTGCAAAAGCAATGAAAGAAAACAAGCTAAAAGTAAAGCCAAAAAGAATGGCTTCCCGTTTTAAGGTCTTTGCAGCAAAATCATATTTTAAAGTCAAGAATTGGTTTTAACAAAAAAATAAGAGAAAAAGGTTTTTATCGCCTTAGCATCTGGATGCTTGTCACCAATGCCCATACCCAGACAGCAGCAACTACAATCCTGCCAATCCCGACAACTTTCAGCAGTCCGCCAATTACCAATACTATCAATTGGATGACTCCTGTTCTGGTGTTTCCGCTGATTATGGTTCCTAATCCAGGCACAAACAGATTAATCAACAAAGCTGCTATTGCCAGATTCTTGTTGCCAGCTGGTTTCATTGGTTTTGCAGCAGCAGGTTTTGCCATTGCGGATTTTTTGCTTGCTTTTTTAGCCATTCTTTTATCACCATCCTTGTTTATTTTGATATAATCATTAATTTACATTATATCAGCGTAGTTTAAATAGTTTATGCTGATTTTTTTAATTCTCTGCAAAAGTTCGCACAAAACAAGATTTACATCATAAACATCTAAAAAGGTTCGCACAATCAAGTTATTATAATGGGCTAACAATTTCTTTGATAATAGGGCAAGTTTTGTTTTCTGCCTCAATCACCTCTTTTATTTCACCTTCCATATTTAGCGGATAAGTTTTGCAATACTCTGGCCGTTTTTCTTTGTGTTGTTTGCAGTAAAATCCCCTGCCTTTTTTAGCAAGCATTTTGCAAGGCATGTGGAATGTCACTTTCCATAGGCCAATTTTGATTTTAGCCACACTAATCTTTTTTGTATCAAGCCATGAGAACCTTAAAGCATCATCCTTGTTGGTAGTATATGGCCATGCCATTTTGCAGCAATTAGCGCATTTTTGGCATTTCTTTGAATTGGTGTAATTATGTTTCATTTTTGTTCGGCTCGGATACCCCATTGTTTTGCATTTTTGGGAGAGCCGTCTCCTTTGCTCGTTGCAATCATCTAATGGCTTTTGTCTATTTTACTCTTGCAGCTATCCTCTGGAAAGTCTTGAACGACTTGTTATTTTTTTCCCTGTAAATATCGTATATTTCTTTTAGCTGCATGCCTTTATTGCTGTTAAGCAATTCAAGAACCATGGTTTCTTCTTCATCCAATGAATCTGGCTCAAAATCATTGGCTTTTTTTATTGCAATATCAGCATGCTTGGGCGTTATTTTCCTGCTTGAGTCATCTTCAGCAATGTTGCCTGCTTCTTTCAGCAGGAACAATCCTTTTCTTATGTCTTTTAGTTCAAATGTTTTTTTTGCTATCGCGTTGAATGCATCCTCGTCAAATGCGTTTTTTGCAAAGGCATGCTCTTTTCTTGTGTTTAATATCCCTCGCGTTTCTTCAAAATTATATGGCTTGAATTCTATCTTGTCCAAGTTAAGCCTTGACATTATTCTTGGCTCGAGCTTTTGGATTGAGCTCAGATCATTTGTGACCAGTATGATGCATTTCCTGTAGACCTTTTCAAGCAAATTGTATAGAACGTTGAAATCCTGGAGCCTGTCAAATTCATCAAAAACAATGACTGCTGATTTCTTGTTCAATATTGCTGTAAACTCATCAATCAGTTCTTTTGTGTTCCTGTCAACTGTCAATGTCTGTCCAATCTGCTTGCATATGCTCTCTGCAATCTTGTAAGCTGTCTCATCAATCCAGCAATTTATATAAATCGCAAATATCTCCTCTGTTTTTTCTTCCAGCTCATTTAAGACATGGGTGCAGCAGGCTGTCTTTCCAATGCCAGGCAGGCCATGAATCAGCAAGTTTCTTCCATCTCTGTTGTCAAATAATGGCCTTATGCAGCTTGCGATGTGAAATTGCTGGTTTTCCCTGAACTGGATGAGCTTTGGCTGGTAAGAATAATCCAGGCATTCCGGGTTAACAAACAAGGACTCATTTCCTTTCAGCATGTCGTCAAATAAGCCGGCCATAATGCTGGAGAATAGGATGGTAGTTTAAATTGTTTATGCTTGCCTATTGGTTATGCTAATTTTGGAGCAAACGGCCTAAGTCATTTCGATCGCATTTCTTCATCGCAAATTCTATTCATCTCTTCCTTAGAATACTGCTGAACATCAAGTTGGGCTTCTTTTAATTTCTCATATGCGATTCTTGACACTTTGATAAATTCGTTACCATATAGAGTATAAGGCACTTTTTTATCCCATATGTATTTTACTAGCTTTTCAAAACTTTCGCCTCTTTGCGGCCTTATAATAACAGTGTCAGCTGATACTGAACTAACAAGCAAGTCTTCCAATTCCTTAATTCTTCTCTTTATGTTCTCGATTTGCTTATCGGGTTTTTCAATTGAAGTCATGTTAAAGTTTTTCTTTATTTCTCAAAGGTTCTTCACTCTTTTCTTGAACTTTTCATGAGATGGACCTGCCAGTAATCTGGCTCTTTCTCCGGCAGACAGTTCGCCTGTGCCATAGTGCACTGATGTCAGGTTTACGTTCCTGCTGAAATAAGTGGAATCTATCTCTAAAACCCTAGTTCCTTTTTTGGCTTTGATGCTGTAACAAACTCTTTCTTTTTGGTCTTTGTATATGCTTATATCTATGCTTCTATAGCCTTCATGAGCCAGATTGATAATGCAATTTTCTAATCTGCCCTCAAGGCAATCATCAATTGTCAGATTTTCTTTTGTTATCCTGACTTCGGCCCCATTTTTTGTTGTGTAAGCTTTTTTCATATTGTGGAAAAGAACATGCTCATTTAAATACTTTATTGATAAAATTATTCCAAAGAGAATATTTGCAAAGCAGCCATAAAATTAGCAGTGTAATTCAGCTCTTTGCTATTTCATCTATCTTCAAAATATCAGATATGTCATTTATTTCCCAGTCAGCTCCAGATTTTCCTGGCTTGGCAGGTTTTACATCACCATACCTTGCGTAGCATGTTTTAATGCCAAGTTTTTTCGCTGTTTCTATGTCTCTTGATATCCTGTCTCCAACCATCAGGGCTTCTTCCGGCTTTATGTTCAGCTTTCTTAAGGCTGCCTTGAATGGGATTTGGGAAGTTTTCTGCTTTCTTACATCTCCCTTGGTTATGACAGCGCTGAAAAAATCCTCTAAGCTCATGGCCACAATCCTCATCCATGCCTGGGTTGTTGGAGCGTCAGTTATTATTGCCAGCTGATAATTCTTTTTGAGCTCTATTAACGTCTTCATGGTGTTTGGATAAGGAGCCATGAAAGTTTCCCTCACTTTCCTGTAGGCAATTATGCCATGGGCCATGATGCGGTAGTCTATTCGTTTATTGACTCTTTTCAGGAGCTTCTGGAAAATTTTCTGGTATTCAATGCCATGCTTCTCGTATAATTCAAATAAAATCTTTAATGCCTCGTCTTTTTTTATTTTCAGCCCTGCATTGATCATTGCATCTATGGCAGATTCGCAGCTTTTATGCTTCATTCTCATGAAATCTACAAGCGTGTTGTCCACATCAAAAAGTATTGCCTTTATTTTCATTTCTGTCAATTTGATGTTCTTATAAGTGCAATTATGGCATTAAATGTTGCGATTCATTTTCTGCCATTGATATTATCATCTTTTTTGTAGTTGTAAAATAACATATAGAATATTAAAATGCCTGCTATAGTGAAAACAAATGGAATAAGTGCAAGGCTTGGGTAAAACTTGCTTAGGTTTAAGAGCACCAGAAAATCATTGCATTTTTTGGATTTTGAAACTTATAGCGTTCCTATCCCTTTGTTTGACGGAACCAGGCCTTATGAAAGAATGCCATTCCAGTTCTCTTTGCACGTGAAAAAATCAGAAACTTCGGCAATTGAGCATCATTCATTTTTAGCCGAGGGAAGCGCAGACCCAAGAAAGAGATTCATGGAAGAGCTAAATAAGGTTCTGGGTAGGAAAGGAAGCATAATTGTTTACAATGAGGCTTTTGAA
>CAZBFA010000005.1:0-4742 GCA_964491045.1 Candidatus Woesearchaeota archaeon | reverse complement strand
GGTGTATTAAAAGAACAAGCAGAAGCTTTTCCTGAATATAAAAAATGGGTTGAGTCATTGTTTCCCAGGTTTGTTGACCTTCTCATGCCGTTTAGGAACTTTCACTATTACCAATCTGAACAAGAAGGAAGTGCATCAATAAAGAAAGTATTGCCTGTAATGACTGGAAGAAGTTATGAAGATTTAGAAATAGGCGCAGGAGGGGATGCGAGTGCCTTGTTCCTTGCGATAACTCTTGGCAAGTTAAGCAAGGAGGAGATTAAGAAAGTAAAAGATGATTTGTTGAAGTATTGTGCTTTGGATACAGAAGCAATGGTTCTGATTCTGGAAAAGCTAAGAAAGCTGTAAAAAGCAAAAAGCAAAAAGCAAAAAGCAAAAAGCAAAAAGCTTATATATAACTATATATCATTTATATATAAATATATAACAGAGCAAACATGGCACAATTAACCCAAACATTGGAAAGAGAGCAATTAGTTCATTCCCCAACATTAAATACAGTATTAATGGTAGAAGGCATTCTAAAAGAAGCCGGCCAAGTAATATCACTGGCAGAGCTAAAAAGAAGGCTGCCCAGGAAGATAATGCATCAAACTCTTCTCCAGATACTTGATTACTTGCAGATAAGCGGGAAAATAATTATTGGCACAAAGGGCATTCTTTGGATATTCGCAGAAAGAAAAGAACTGAATGAATTAATAAGAAAAGGAACCGAAATATGAACAAGCCTGTAAGAGTTGTCCTGCTTGGCGAGGCAGATGATGAGTATAAGAGATTAAATGAGGCAGTGGGCAAACAAATAAAGGAAGGCAAAGACAGCACAGAAGAAATGCAGATTTTAAGGTCAATAAAGCAGAAAATAGATCTTATCAAGGCTAATCCTTTTTATGGAGACAACATACCAAAAGATAGAATACCGAAATCATACAATGTGCCAAACTTATGGAGAGTTGAGCTTACTGGTTACTGGAGAATGATTTATACAATAAGAGGAGATAAAATTGAAGTGATCTGTTTTATTCTGGATATTTTTGATCATGACAAGTATAACAAAAAATTTGGCTACAAAAAACAATAAATTAAGCATCATGGCGCGTAACCATAATATTATGGCTAAACATGGCTAATGAAACCTAAAGATAAAAATAGAGAGAAGTTATTTCCTGCATTCCTAACTGAATAAATTTCTTGTGGGAAGCGATAAAAAAAATAAGATGATTTAATCTCTCTTGGTCATGGAGTCACAAACACAGTAGTATACCCTAGATTGAATGTTATCTTTCCTTTGGCTGCAGTTACTGTTTTTGTGCTTCCCTCTTGAACTCCTCTTTTGATTGGCACTTCAATTATCTTCGCTGTTGGCTTGTCCCATGGCAATGCAATATTAATGCTTGGTGTTATGTCAGCCATGCCGTAGAATTTGCCGTCGTCATACCATGCAACAATCGCTTTGTTGCCATTTTTAGTGAACTCGTAAGCATAAACATTGTTTCCTGCTTCAATATTTTTAACAGCAGTAAATCCGTCAAGATATTTTGCAGACATCTTTAATGCATAAAATCCCGGCCTCTTTGCCTTTGTTCCTGAATCAATCAATCCCATATATGGAGTTGTTCCGGCGCCAACAGGAACAAACCAGTCTTCCATGTTCCCGACATTTAACCCAGTCAATCCCCCATAGGCAGAAACAGCAAATTTTTTTGGTATGTTTATTGCAATGTTTTTTTCAAGCCATTCATTTGCTTTTTTGTTGTTTGGGCTTGTTTTTTTCTTCAGCGCATCTACTATCTGGAATGCCTTGCATCTTGTTGCTGGTGTTACTGGATAAATTTCCTTTCCGGCAAATATTCCCGGGCTGCATGTTTCTAGCCCAATAAACAATGGAGACATTGGAAATGCATCTCCCCCATAAATTTCCTTGTTGGCATTTCTTTTTGCAAGTTCTTTCTTAACCCATTTGGCTGTTGCAGCTATTTCAGAATAATCACCCAAGAAATGCAGATCAACAACATCATAGTAATTAACAGCATCTAATAATGCATAAACTTCAGTGGCTTTTTTTGGATTGCCTATTATTGTTCCAGCTTTTATCCTGTTTTCTACTTCTAAATCACTTGGATTTCCTGCAAATATGCTGCTCATAAACAATGCATTCAGCATCACTTTGGCATTTGGATTTGCCTGCTTTATTGCAGGATATGCCATTTTTAAAACATAAACATATTCAGCAGCAGTTCCTGGCCAGAATCCGCTGAATTCACGCTCAACACCCCATTCATTTATTGCATATTTTAATCCAGCCATGTCAGAAATGCCATCTTTATCATATCTTTCAACAGCAGCCTTTACAAATTTTACATAATCATCTTCATATTCTGGCTTTGGCCTTGTGTCCTTTACTATTAGTCCAGCTGCATCTCTTGAAGCCCAAGGGGACTCTGCAGTTATCAGCAAGTGCATATTGTTAAATCCGGCATTTTGGTACTCTTTAACAACTGCATCAACATTTGCCCAGTTATAATTGGCTGTTTCCGAGCCTTGTATCTCTTTCCATAATAGTATTTTTGGATAAGGCTTGACAACATGCATTCCTGTTTCAGAGTAGGCAGTTGCCAATCCCAATGGCCCATATTCAATGCCAAAATTAAATTTTGCAGTTCCAATTGCTGTTGTCTTTGCAGGCGCTTCGGGCGCAATAGCGATTTTTGTCAAGTCTGCAGGCATTTGCGTTTCTGAAATAATTTCTTTTTGCGGCTGTTGTACCCCGCATCCAACTAAGAAAACAAGAGCCAATATCAAGATTAATTTTTTGTTCATTTTTTCAGTAAATTCTATTATATAGTGTCCATTTTAGTTTATATATGTAAAGTTTAGTTTACATTGAAAGGTTTGGTTGTTGTGCATTTTTATTTTTTTCATCTTAAGTGCTTATGCTGAAATCATTTTGTGTGAATGAAGAGCCTATGCCTTTTCCAATGTAATAAAAGCCACTGCTCATCAGCCGGGACAGCGCGTCAAGAAGGCTTTTTCTCTCTTTTATTTCTATCGTTTTTGCTTCTTTCACCCCGGCCAGTTCTTTCACCTTGTTGATTGCATCTTCCTTGTTGCCCATCTTGTCAACCAGCCTTAAGTCATATGCCTCCGAGCCCATATAAAACATGCCATTTGCTATTTTATCCATGTTTTCAGCAGATATGTTCCTGTTTCTTGCAACATCATCCTTGAACTTTTTGTGTATTATGTCAAGTTTTTTCTGCAGCATGTCTTTTTCTGCTTTTGTCAGCTTTCTGTAGCTAGAGCCTGCATCCTTGTAGTCGCCTGCAACCAACCTCTCATAGCTTATCCCGTATTTCTTGAACAATTCTGAAAATTCCAGGTAAGAGCTCCTGACGCCTATTGAGCCAGTTATTGACAGTTCATCAGCAACAATATAATTTGTTGAAGAAGCAACCCAGTATGCCCCTGAAGCGCCGACTTCCCGTATCAATGCAATTGTTGGTTTCTTTAATGTTTTTATTTTGTCAGCAATTTCCTTGCTCGCGACAGCTGTCCCGCCAGGGCTGTTTATCTCCAAGATGATTGCTTTAACCCTCTCATCTTTTTCAAGTTTTTCCAAAGTCTCAATAACTTTTGTGGACACGGTCAATGCCTCTCCAAACAAGCCCATGTCTTCTCCATCAGAAACAATAACCCCTGTTATTGGCACAATAGCAATCTGGTTTTCAAAATCTCCAACACTACCAAGCAGTTTTGCCATCCCTAAGCTTGCAATCCATATCAGGAATAATACTGCTGCTACTGTGATTAATTTATTAGTATGCATGCGCAACCTCTGTCTTGCTTAATAGCTCTGTCAGCCTTTGTTTGTTTTTGTTGAAGAATATATAGGCTGCATCTATGACAAACACTATTGACAATGATGTTATTGACATGGCTTTTGTTATATTTCGGATTATCACCTGCCACAGCTTAAAATCTTTTGTTGTTGACCTCACTTCTATCTTCATCAGCATCTTTCCAACACTTTGTTTTAGCAGGTATTCCAGCGCGCTCCAGTAAAACAATGCCATGACAGACATTACAACACTAACAAGCACAATAACACCGCTGACATCTGCAAATGTTTCTTGTTTTGAAACAATCTCTTTCAGCGAGTCAAAATCAAAGTTGGCCTGCACATTTAGCTCTTTGCTCAGCAATCCGCTTAATGGTGAGACAGCGATGTAGATTATCAATATATCAATAAGAAATGCGGCGCCCCTTCTCCAAATGCTGACTCTTGGCATCAGCTCATTCAAGTTTGTTTTCCCTCTTTTCATCAACTTTTATTATATTCTTCACTATATATAAAACTTTTTGATTGGCATGCAAAAACATAGCAGAGACTATTTAAGGCAGATATGGCTTATTTTTATCAACTATGCATAAAAAAAGAGCTGATAAAAGTATCTTGTTAATTGGGCTTCTGGTTATTTTGCTTGCTATTATTGGTGTGCTTTCTGTTTTTAATGACGCAAAAATCACAACAGGCTATTCTATTTTTAGGCAAAATGCTTTCTTTAACCTGCTTGGCAGCTTTAAACTTTACATGACTGGGGCCGTAACAGCTGATGATTGCTCTGTAAATTGGGCGAATATGCTATGGACAGGAGCACACAATGTTGTTGGGATGTACAATACAGCGCAGAATTATATTGACAGCAGGTTTATGTGCCATCAAACAAAATTTTATGAGTGCGGAT
>CAZBFA010000004.1:19407-20185 GCA_964491045.1 Candidatus Woesearchaeota archaeon | reverse complement strand
TCACAAATGCAATGAATTCATAGATTGTTGGCATTCTCAGACCTTGAGCTTGGAGCTCTTTATGAGCATCTGGCCATGTTTTTTCCTGCAGAGTTCTTTGCTTTGCAATGTAAAGGTTTATTGAAGGAACATGAATGTAACCTTCTAAATCAACTGCTGGCTTTATCTCTGGCTCTGGCTGCTTGTTTTCTTCTGCCTTCAAGGCCCGCTCCATCGCTCCCTTTACTTCAATTCCGAATATTGTTTTTGGTATTTCTCTTTTCATTTTGATCCCTTATTTTTCAATTCGCCGGAAAGGATATCTTTCATGAATTCCCATCTTCCAGCAAATCTGTCAAATATTTTCTGATTTGGCTTGCCAGAAGCCAGCATTTCTAAGCCAGCAGCAATATTTGGCGTTTGCTGCCTAAATTGCTCTTGCGTTGATGCAATCACGGCATCCATTGCAAAGTATTTATCATTATTGTAGTTCTGCATGACTGCCGCTTCATTCAAGACTCCTGAATATGCAGACACGAATTTGTATGCATGCATCATGGATTCAAGAGCATCTACTTGCCCTGCGCCCTTGCCTTTTGCTATTTCATCCAATGCATGGGACAATGTTATTATGGCTTTTGCAGCCCTTATAGAAACTGGCAGAACCAATGCTTCATCAGAGCCACGGCCATGATTGTCCACGCTATTGGGCCATGTCTCTTTCATTTTTCTCTTGCTTGCAGGCTGTTTTCCAACCATGCAATAATCCATACCATGAACAAGATAATCTGCAATGATC
>CAZBFA010000004.1:19013-19298 GCA_964491045.1 Candidatus Woesearchaeota archaeon | reverse complement strand
TTGAGCTATTATCTCTTTGGATTTGTCTTCGCCTTCACTGAATTCAATCCGAGGGTTTCTGTTTCCATCCAAAATCTCCCAAGTATCGCATGGCGCTGGCGCGAAGTAGTCTGTGTCAACTATGACATGCATCCTGTCTTTCAAAGCCCTGCCCAGTTCATTGCTCGATTCTGTAAACCTCTGACCTATGTTGCCAGTTGCAATTCCAACAGAATAGCCTTTTCCAAGGTCATGCTTTCTGCCATTTATTTCAATATAGCCGTCAAACAAGTTAAACAGCTGAGC
>CAZBFA010000004.1:10990-18977 GCA_964491045.1 Candidatus Woesearchaeota archaeon | reverse complement strand
ATTTTTTAGCTTATCAAGGTTGATTTGCTGGAAAAGCTCCCTTATGTCCATGTCATTTCTTCCAAGGATAAACATGCTCTTGCCAGGAAAATAAGCCATCGTGTCTGCAGCAAGCTGAGTTTTGCCAGAGCCTGTGTCTCCCTGAAGAAACAAGTTTAGCCTGCCCATCAAGCAAGCGTCACGCAGGTCATTCATGCAAATTGGAACACCGGCAAGATTCATTAATTCTGTTGAATTTTTATAAACTCCCATTTTTAACCCCCTTCAAAAATTGATTTAAGCTGTATTCTAAAACATGAGACTTGTTCCTGAACTTCCCTTCCTGCAGAAGCGCTTCTATTGCCCTGACTTTCTCTTCATCAATTGTGATGCTTAATTTTTGCTTCATTTTTGTGTGTGTCTGATTTTATCCTACTTTATAGTGATAAATACTACTATATAAACCTTCCTATTGTGCTAATTTTCAAGTGGTTACATAAAAAGAATTGACGATTGCGGGTTTTGTTAAGCCCAGCATAATTATTGCCAAGTGCAAATCAAAAAAAGAAGCAAACATTTTTAACCCTTGGCAAGGGCATAATGCCATGGCAAATTGCCCGTTGTGCGGTTCTGGAAATAAAGGCATCATATTAAAGACAAAGGACAAAGATCCAAGAGGGTTAAAGTCAAACAAAACATTTCATCTGGTCAAGTGCATGGACTGCAGCTTGCACTTCATTGACAACCTGCCAAAAAAAGAGGATATAGCAAAGCATTATGGCAGTGATTATTACGCCCAAAAAACCTTCGGCAATAAGCTGATGAATAAAATTGTCATGCTCTCAAGGCTAAGCAAGATAAAGGCAAAGAAAAGCTCTCTTCTTGATTATGGCTGCGGCAATGGGGATTTTCTTCTAAAGATGAAGCAAGAGGGCTGGAATGTGAACGGCGTTGAATTTTCAGACGCAGGCATAAAAATATCTGAAAAGAAACTTGGAATAAAGATAATTGATGAAAAGAAATTTAACAGATTGAATGATAAGTTTGATATTATAACCTTATGGCATGTTTTAGAACACATAGAAAAGCCAAATGAAACATTGAAAAAGCTGCACAAGATACTGGACAAAAATGGTTTATTAGTTATATCTGTTCCAAACATGGATGCAATGCAGTTTCATCTGTTCAAGAAAAATACATTCCATCTGGATATACCAAGGCACAGCATACATTATTCACCAAAAAGCATAAGCAATCTGTTAAACAAAAATGGCTTTGGAGTAATTGGATTTAACCATTATTCTCTGGAATACAACCCCTTTGGATTCATGCAGAGCTTTCTTAACTCCATTGGCTGCGAATTCAATTTTTTGTATAACTTGATAAAAAGAGGCTATAGAAGAAGAGTGGGCATGTTCAAATTCTTTTACAGCTTTTTCGCAACATTTATATTACTGCCTTTTTTAATCCCAATTGCGGTTCCAATAGCATATATTGAATCATTTTTGGGACGCGGGGCAAGTTTTGTTGTATATGCCAAAAAAAGATGAAAAAAAACATTATTATCGGGGTTGTTCTATTCTTAATATTGCTTGGCATATTTTTCAACAAGATAATCCTTAATCCAGAAGATGCTGTAACAATCAATGCTGATTTATTGAAGATGACATCAGTGTGGGAAAAGCAGATCAATCAAAACATCAATGAAAGCAATGAACTGCCTTTGTGGAATCCTGATGTTTATAGTGGAACCCCATTCATAGGAAATCCATTGATACCCATGTTTTATCCATTAAGTTTTGTATTTTACTTTGTGCCTTTCCATAGCGCTTTCTGGCTGGTCATGCTAGTGAATGTCCTGCTGATGAGCATCTTTTTTTACATGTATCTAAGGCTGATAAGGATAAGCAGATTTTCATCATTATTCTCATTGGTTATTTTTGTGTTCAGCGGCATGGTCATGCTTTGGGCAGGCATTGTTTCTTTCATAAATGCATTGATTTGGTTTCCGCTATTGCTGTACCTTTCAGAAAGGCTGATTGTTGAAAAAAGAATGATTTTTGGCCTGGTCATGGGGATTGTTTTCGGAGTGCAGATTCTTGGGGGTGGGCCGCAAATATCCCTGTACAGCAGTTTTGTAGTGTTTCTTTACATCATGCTAAGGCTTTTGCAGGAAAGAAAAGGCATAAGCAAAACAATAATGATTCTTCTTGCTGCAGGCATTGTTGGAATTTTAATCAGCGCTGTCCAGCTGATTCCTATGCTGGAATACAGCAAATATTCAATAAGAGACAGCAAACTGGATTATGACACTGCAACGATGCACTCACTGCCAGGGTATGCATTGATAACTTTCTTTATGCCAGAGTTTTTTGGCAGAGGAAATTTGTACTGGGGTTTCTGGAAGAACTCTAGCTTTGCAGAGCAATATATCTATGTAGGATTAACAACACTAATGCTCTTGCTAGTTGCTATTTGCTTTGCCAGAAAAAACAAATATGCAGGCATTTTTGCCATCATTGCATTGTTTTCATTGCTTTTCAGCTTTGGCAAATACACTCCATTTTATAGCATATTTTATAACCTGCCGCTGTTCAGCTCAGTTAGAGTGCCAGTGCGGATGATGATCTTTTTTGTTTTTTCTGCAGCAGTCATAAGCGGATTAAGCCTTGATGCATTAAAAGAGTTTGATGAAGAAAAAAAGAAAAAACTAAAGAGGATATTATATATACTTGGCCTGATTGCGGCAATAGCTGCAGTAATTTCAGTCATCTCTTATATAAATTATGAAAAGATCATTGAATCCGGAAAGGAATTTGCAACAAAGTTGTATGCTGAAAATGCCAATGCTTCAAGAATAACAAGAAGCGGCCTAAGCCAGGATTATTTTCGAAGCCTAGTGCCGAGCGTCCTTAAAAACATATTCAGGTCAATCAGCATATTCCTTGCATTATCTGTTTCAATATTGTTTGTATTTTACCTGTGGGTGCAGAATGAGATAAGGCTAAAACACCTGAATTGGCTTTTATTAATCATATTAATTGCTGAATTATTCTTGTTTTCAAGCAAGTTTGTCGTACCAAATAGCTTTGAAGAAAAGTTCCAAACAAACCCCATAATTGACATAATAAACAAGGATGATGGTATCTTTAGGGTTTTATCGCTAAGAAACTATCAGACAAGAGACAACCTGCCGCAATATCTTGCAGTATACAATGGAATGGAAATAGCAAGCGGATGCGATGCCATATTCTTGAGAAAATATGCAGAATATTCCTGTGCTTATGGTGATTGCGAGGTAAAGGCAGATGCATGCATACCAATTGCCAATGTTAAAAACGGGAAAATGATTGACATGCTGAACATAAAATATGTTGTCAGCCCAACCGATGTTGATGACGGCAGTTTAAGATTCATCATAAACCATAATGGAGCAAACCTGTACAAGAATCTAAATTATCTAAGCAGGGCATATTATGTGCCATTGGCTAAGTATGCAAGTGATAAAACCGAATCACTTAAAACATTGACTGATGCAGATTTTGAGCCAATGAGATACGTGGTTATAGAAAGCAATGGCAAAGAGTTTGAAGTTGACAGCAGAGGGGATTATAAAAGCCTGGTTATAAGCAAACATTCTGCAAACAAAGTAATCATCGAGGATGACTTTGACAACAATGGATTTGTTGTATTGAGCGATGTGTATTATCCTGGCTGGAAGGCATTTGTTGATGGCAGGGAAGTTAAAGTTTATAGTGCAAATTACATAGTAAAGGGGATTTATGTTGAAAAAGGACACCATAAGATAGAATTTGTGTACAAGCCAATTTCATACAAAGCAGGCCTTTACATCAGTTTAATCACGCTGCTTGCCGTTATTGTTCTTGTTTTTCGGCCAAAATTGTTGTGGCAAACCTGAAGGAGTTTATCATCGGAACCTTAAGCAGGAATTCATCTATTCTTATTAACATCTGCAAAAGAGGCAATGGCAGATACTTTGCAAATGGCACTATATCGGGCAGGCCAAATGGAAATGCAAACAAGCCAAAATACCTTATCTTTTTTATTTTGAAGCCATGCTCTTTAACAAGCAATATTAATTCATTGTGCAAGAAAGACTTGTGTGACGGGCCAAAATGCTTTTTAGACTTGTAAAATTGTTTTCGTATTGCGGCTATAAGTTTGTTGCTCGTTGGTTCTGATATTAGCAAGCTGCCTTTGCTTGACAAAACTTTTCTTATTTCCATAATGGCTTTTTTTGGGTCTGGAACATGATGCAAGGAGCCAAAAACAATGACTGCATCAAATGAATTAGGCTTAAATTTTAGAGCTTCGCCGTCCATCTGCACCAGCTTTATTCGTGGAAATTTATTTTTTGCAAGCTCAAGCATGTCTTTTGAGATATCTATGCCAGTATAAGAAGAATTAAATTTTGCCTTGATATAAGGGTATAATATGCCGGTGCCACAGCCATAATCCAATATTTTTTTATGTTTTTTGTCAAACAATGACAAGATGCTTCTGATCCAATAATCTTTGTAATATCTCGCTTGCCTATTTTTTTCTCTGATGTTGCTGTAATTTTGAGAGACTTTTCTATGCAGATCCATCTCAAGCAATTTTTCCTGCGTCAATTTCATTTTTTGGCCTTCACAATCCACATGATCTTTTTTCATCTTATTCAAGACGCCCAAACAGATTATCTATGAACCCAATTCTTATGCCTATCCTATGATAAGCGCTCTTCAAGATGGCATAGTCTTCCTTTTCCAGTGATTTTGTCAAAAGCAAGAATATGCCGTACAAAGACACCAAGGCAAACGAAACAAGCACGATGCTTTTAACATCAACAAGGCTGTATTTTTCAACAGCCTGCCTTAATAAGAATAATGGCGCTGCTATCGAAGCGATGATCCAGAGATAGTTTATTTTAAACGGGATGATTTTTGTCAAAGCGTATGATTCAATAAACATCAGAAAACCCATGACTATAAATGAAGATGAAGTTGCTATTGCCGCGCCGACAAAACTGTATTTTGGGATTAAAATAAGATTCAGCACAAGATTCAAAATAGCTGCTATGAGATTATTCATAAACACCAGCCTTGTCCTGTTCAATGCAAGCAAAACCATGTTTGAGCTTAATGCAAGGTAACTGATAAAAAAACCAATTGATAATATAACCAAAGCCAGACTGGCCTGGCTGTAAACCGAACTGAATAATATTGAAATCACCTGCCTTGAATACAGCAGGAAAATCGCCAATGGCACGATATTTATCAGAAATACCCATTTTGTTACGGCCTTGAAAGTCATGATAAATTCGGCATCGCTGAAATTCTTGACACTGCTGGCAACGGGAAGGAACATTGTCATGAGCGCATTTGGAAACAAGAAAAGCAATTGTGCAGTAGGCATGGCTGCATTATAAAGGCCAACATCTGAAGATGTTTTAAAATAACCAAGCAGCAATGTATCAACCCACAGGATAAATATAAAGACCATTATGCTAAATAACAGGGGCAAGGAATAAGAATAATATTCCCTTGTGCTGTAAACTGCTTTTATTGATCTGTCAAGGAAATTAAAAACCTTATACCTTAACAGGTAAAATGCAACCAGCAGGCTTATCAGGATGCTGATGGCATAAGCAGCCATCGCACCATAGATCTTATAGCCCAACAAAACCAATAAGAGTGTTACAATGACTTTTGAAATGTTTTCAGTCAGCGCCTTTGCAGCAGTTTCATACTCCACTTTTTTAAATCCTATCAATGAATTCAGGAATATTTTTCTCAGGGCATTTACCGGGACAAAAAAGGCCATGATTTTAAGCAAGATGCCAAGAGATTCGTTCTTGAATATGTTTATCGCAATGTAGTCTGCTGAAAAAAAGAGCATGATGCCGAGCACTATTGACAAAGGCAATACAAACCTCATGGAATCAAATATGACACCCTTAATGCTTTCTTTTTTCTGCTCGTAACCTGAAATAAACCTAACCAGGCCATTTTCTGTGCCAAGCATTGTTATCCCGCCAAGTATGCCGAATACTGCAAAAGCTATTGAGAGCAATCCATAATCATTTGGACCGAGCCTGGAGATTATTATTCTGTACAGGTAACTAAAAACTTTTGATAGTATCACGCCAAGAAACACTATCATGCCGCCCTTTGCAACTAACTTCAATGAATTGCTTGCTTCCTGCATTTTATGACAGACATCGCCAGCATACATATTTAAATATGATGTTTTGCATTTCAATTTGATGGACATCAAAACAATCACATCAGTCCTGAATGAGGTGCCGGCCAAATACATTGTTTATGCAATAATTTTGAATACAACCATTGCGGTCTTTGGGGCATTGTTTTACAAGCTGCTGTTTCATATACAAAAAGAAAACCTGAAGTTTTCAAGGTCATTTTTGATACTGCACATGGCCCAGTTCCTGAATTTTTTTGCTCCATTAAAAACAGGAGCAATATTCGGAAAGCCGCTTATAACAAAGCTGATTGGCAACATGCCGCTGGCAAAGAGCATATTTGCAGTCGGCTTTGAAAATTTCTTCAGCATAAGCTGGCAGCTGGCAATGCTGCCCATATTGCTTCTGCTTGTCGGAGAAAAAATACTGCTGAATAGCATGCTGGCAAAGATACTGATTGCAGTTCTGGCACTTATTGCAATAAGCACTATCTCACACAGGTATAGATGGTTCCTGCATTATGCCTTAAGATTGAAAAGATTCATCCCAAGAAAGATTAAAAATATTGCCTTGAGGTTCGGGCTTAATGAATCTGCAATAAATGAGATGATCGAGAGCATTCCTTCTTATTTCAGCAACAAAAGAATAATGCTTTGGCTGATGCTGCTGACAGCTGTGCAGGCATTTTTGCAGCCATTTTTTTTAAAATGGGCTCTTGCATTTTTTGATATAAATATGAGTTATTTCAGCCTGTTTGCCATATTTTGGATATCATACACACTTGGCAGGATATCTTTCTTGCCATCTGGCCTTGGAGTAAAGGATTTGACAATGGGGGGCCTGCTGATTGGGGCAAAAGTAAACAGCATAATCGCGATAAAAACAGTCGTTCTATTCAGAGTATTGACATTCATACCTTTCCTGGTTCTTGGGGGTGCCTTGTTCCTATATTATGGGCACAAATATACCTATAGGATATTCTTCAAAAAAGATAATGCAATATAGCAAGGCTCTTGCAATCCACCTCAGAAACCCTTAAAAAACGTATGATTTCTTATCTACATATGGATATCTCAATTATAATACCAGTGTATAATGAGGAAGGCAATGTCAAGATGCTATATGACGAGCTAAGGGGTGTTTTAGACAGAAGCAAGCAGGATTATGAAATAATCTTCATTGATGACGGCTCAACAGACAGCACATTTAGCATATTAAAAGAACTGAACAAAAAGGACAGGCATGTCAAAGCAATACAGTTCACAAAGAACTTCCAAAAAGCTGCTGCACTAACAGCTGGATTCAAGGAAGCAAAGGGCAATGTTATAATAACAATGGATGGTGATCTCCAAGATGATCCAAATGAAATACCAAGGCTGCTGGAAGAATTAAAAAGATGTGACCTTGTTGTTGGGTGGAGGCATGACAGGGCCGATGGGATTACAAAAAAACTGCCGTCAAGAGTATTTAATTTCATGATAAGAATGCTTACTGGGCTAAGAATGCATGATGCAGACTGCAACATGAGGGCAATGAAGGATTATGTTGTCAAAGGCATCAATATCTATGGCGGCTTATACAGGTATATACCAATATTGGCATATAACAATGGCTATAGCGTGAGAGAAATCATGATAAACCACAGAAGAAGAGCGTATGGCAAAAGCAAATATGGCATCACAAGATTGTTTAATGGCATTCTTGACCTGATAACGGTAAAATTTTTGATGTCATATACAAAAAGGGGAGTTCACATATGATTTTTAATCCATGTAGATTAAGCCTGCATATACATACATATTT
>CAZBFA010000004.1:0-10980 GCA_964491045.1 Candidatus Woesearchaeota archaeon | reverse complement strand
GTCCTACACAAAAAGGCCAATGCACTTGTTTGGCTCATTTGGATTTGCAGCAAGCCTGATTGGCTCCATATTTGGCTTGTACCTGGTAGCAATAAAATATCTATATAGCAGCAGCATCGCAAACAGGCCATTGTTGTTCCTGGCTGTATTGCTCATTGTTATAGGCATACAATTTTTTTCAATAGGCTTGATTGGGGAATTAATCACAAACCATAACAATGCCGGGGCGCATTATTTAATCAAGCGAAAGCTATAAAAAAGCAATTATAATGTGTTTTGATGCAAGGTTGTGGTTTTCATGAAAAAAGCGCTAAAACATCTAAGGTATATTAAAAGTGCAAGGCTCGGAGCAAGGATTGCAAAGGGTTTTGTAAAAGGGCTTGTATTGAAACAGCCGGTTTTAAGAAGCGTTGAGCTGGCCATAAACTATGAATGCAATGCAAAATGCGAGATGTGCTATGCCCGTGACCTGCTTGATGCAAAAAGAGCCAACATGACTGTTGAGCAGATAAAAAGCATCTGGGATCAGGCGCATGAGCTCGGGGCTGTGCATGTAAACCTAAGTGTTGATGGTGATACCAAAGTATTTGCAATAACTAATGGTTTACCGATTTATAATAAAATCAAAAATATTATAGACCCATATTTTGATGATAAGGAAGATTATCAGGAAAAAGCAGTTAACAATTTATTAGTTCCTTGTTTTGATAAAAAGGGGAATATAATCATATCCAAGGTATCAAAAGTAATAAGGCATGTATGCAAAGATGAGCTATATAAGATTAAGACTGAATATGGAAAAGAAATAATCTGCACTGGCTCGCATTCAATATTTACTTTTAATGATAAAAAAATAATGCCTATAAAAGTAGCTGATTTAAAAACTAACACTGCCATTATTACACCAAAATGTTTAGATAACTATAACTCTTATCCTTTAATTGATTCGATAAAGGTTACTGATTATTTAAATATCAAATTAATTAAATCAAAGGATAAATTAAGAAGATGGAATGAAATTAATACTTTTCCTGAGATTATAAGCGGCTGCCCATTTTTTTGGTTATTAGGCATCTATTTAGCAGAAGGCCATTTAAGGAATAGAACACAAATAATCTTTTCTTTCGGTTCTAATGCTCTTGAACAAATGTTAATAAATAAAACATACACCATTCTAGAAAGTTTAGGATTACGCCCATATATAAGAAAGGTAAACAGTGGCCAGATGGTTGAATGCAGCAATCCTATTTTAAGTAATTTTTTATTGAATACTTGCGGTAAAGATAGCTATTCTAAAAAAATACCTTCTTTTATGTTTTCATTAGATGAGAATGAAAAACGGATTCCCTTTATTGAAAGCTCAAATAAAACCAAAATAAAAAATATGCTTTTTTAGAAGCATTGCATTTAGGTGACGGTTATTCAAGAAAACGCAAAGAAGGCATCCAAGTGAATGTGGTTAAAACCATTTCTAAAGAACTAGCCGAAGATACACATGCATTATTGATGACTTTGGGCATTAACTCTGCATTGTCAGAAGAAAAGCCAACAATTAAAAGTTATGAGCATATTCTCCCACAAGGGCATAAACCCTTAAAATTGAATAATATTTATTGCGTGAATATACATAATAAAAGAGATGCATTAAAAATATTGTCAAATGTCTATGATAAGAACAACATAACTGATTTTATAAAAAACCAGTTTATGGAAAGTTACGATACTAAAATCCAAAGAGGGATTTCAAAAGATTTAGCATTAATCAAGGTAAAACAGATTGAAAAGCTGCCTTCCAATAACAGATATGTTTATGATTTTTCTGTTCCAAAATATGAAAATTTCATTGGTGGTTTTGGTTCAATATGCCTCCACAATACCGGCGGAGAGCCGCTATTGAGAAAGGATATCTGCGAGATTGTCAAAGTGCTGAAGCCAAAATCAACATTGATTTCAATTGTAACCAATGCTTCTCTGATAGATGAAGAAAAAATAAAGGCGCTCAAAAAAGCTGGCCTAAGCTACCTGCAGATAAGCCTTGACAGCGTTGATGCAAAAAAACATGATGACATGAGAAAGATACCTGGGCTGTATGAAAAAACCATAAGGGCTGTTGAGCTGTGCAAAAAATACGGGATAAGCTGCTGCTTCAGCTCTGTTGTATACCATGGCGGCGTGGAAGATTTTGAAAAGATCGTAAAGCTAGCAAAAAAATATGACATCATGGTGCTGATGAATTATGTTGGCATAGTCGGCGGCTGGAAAACAGAAGAAGAGCTGGCGCTGACAAAGGATGATTTTGTCAGGATACACAATCTGATGAAAGACCCCAATGTCAGGTTTCATACCATGTACAATTTTTCAGGAAAGCTTGAATGCCCTGCTGGAAAAGAAAAACTTTATATAACTGCATATGGCGATGTCATGCCTTGCAATAAAAATCAAATGAAAGCTTATGGCAATGTGCTTAAAGAACCATTAAAAGACATCTGGATGAGAATGTACTACAATCCTGAATTTACGAGCTACTGCAAGGACTGCAAAAGATTCAACCTCTGAAAATGAGTTTCTTAACAAAATGAGCAAGGGGCAAATAACCGGGTTAATATCACCCATGCTGGAGAAAATAAGGCTTAGAAATATTGCCAAATATGTAAATGGCCAAAAAGTTTTGGATATCGGCTGCGGCAGATGCGCTTTGATGTCTTACCTGAAAAATGCTGAATATCAAGGGATTGAAAGAGACAGGGCAATAGACAATCCAAATAATGCAAAGATTCATTACCTTGATATTGAAAAAGACATCTTAAGCAGCATTGGCAAATATGACAGCATAGTCCTGTGCGAGATAATAGAGCATTTTGAGAATCCAAGGAAAGTAATATCAAAGTTGAAAATGCATTTGAATAAAGAAGGAACAATCATAATATCAACATCAATACCAATAAGATACAAGATACATAAATACACCAGCATCATAGGATTAACGAGCAGAGAAGCAAGCGAGGATCACAAAAGCCTGCTTGGAAAGAAAGAACTTTTTAAGCTGGCAGAGGATTGCGGCTTAAAAATAATGAATTATGCTAAAACAGAGCTTTGGAGCAAGCAGATAATCGTGCTTGGGATTTAATATGTATTTACTAGACAAACTTGGGCTTGTGAAGGATATAGTGATGCTTAGGCTAGGCGAGCCCATGCTGTTCTCAATCACGTTGAACATGACAGACAAATGCAACTTGAGATGCAAGATGTGCAACATATGGGCCAGGAAAAAAAAGAATGAACTTGATCCAGAGGTATTCAGAAAACAAATGGCCTGCAGCAAATACCTGCAAAGAATAAAACTTTTTAATTTTGCTGGCGGCGAGCCTTTCTTGGTAAAAGACCTGGAAAAATTTGTTGATGCAATTGTGCAATATGCAAAGCCCATGCAAATTAGGTTTGTAAGCAATGGGTTCCTGACCAACATAATCAAGGCAAGGCTTGATTATTTTCTCGACAAGCACAAAAACATAAGTTTTGGCATCAAGATTTCCCTTGACGGCACGAAAAAGATGCACGACCATATAAGGGGTGTAAAAGGCTCTTTTGAAAATGTCGTGAAAACAATTGATGAATTAAACCTGCTGCGAAAAAAATATAACGACCGCCTTGCAATAAACATAGGATTCACAGTAAACAGGCTTAACTTCAATGAGGTTGATGCTGTTTACAGGCTGGCAAAAGCAAAAAATATCGGATTCCTGTTCAAGCCTGTTCTAAGGATAAAAAAATTCTCAAATGAAGGAATTATTGATGATTTATTCTTGGATAACGAAGCCATAAAAAAGCTAATTGAATACAACAAATATTTCATGAAGAACAACAAGCTTGGCAATGGCATAATTGAGAGCATGGTGTACAAGCATTTTTACAATCTCATGAGCCTTTATTTAAGAGCACCAAAAAATTACATAAAATGCTATGCATTATCCGCCTCATGCTATGTCATACCCAATGGAGATGTGACTTCCTGCTTGCTGCTTAATGATGTTTTTGGAAATTTAAATGAAAGAAATTTTGACGCCATCTGGCTCGATGCCAAGACTATGAAAAGAAGGCATGAAATAAAGAACAGCAACTGCCACTGCTTAACTCCATGTGATACAATCCCGTCATTAATGGTTGACAAGTTTCCTTTTTACTAGAACATGAACAACAAGCACCTGATTTTGTTAGCATTGATCCTTGCTGTAAGCCTGATTGCAAGAGTTGCAACTATAAACAGCGAATGGATTGATGTTGATGAAGGAAATTACCTGTATGATGCAAAACTCCTATCAGAAGGCGCCATGCCTTTTCAAGACTTTTACATGAAAGAGTTTTTGTACACGTTCATCATGTCATCTTATGGCAAGATATTTAGCATTTCATTGATAGGCATGAGATTTCTTTCAGTAATATTTTCACTGGTGACGATTATTTTTATGTACAAAATTGGCTCAATACTGTATGGCAATAAAATTGGCATCATTGCTGCAGCGCTTTATGCCTTCATGCCGTTTGCAATATTCTGGAACAATCTTGTCAGGGAAAGCGTATTGGGGATAATGCTGATGACAATAGCTGTTTATTACCTGATAAAATTCACAAAAACTGAAAATTTTATTGACATTGGTATGAATGCTATTTTTCTTTTTCTGGCATTTGTAACAAGAAGGTCTATGGTATTTTTCCTTATTGCCGAATTACTGCTGCTAGGCTACATTTACAGAAACAGGATTAGGTTTTTGCTCAAATCCCTTGCTTATGCTATTCTTGGGGCAGGCCTGCCGTTTTTCCTGCTTTGGGCATATTCTTATGCAACTGAGGCAAATTTCCTAAAAATGCTTGGGTTTGAATTTTCACCAATAACCAATGCATTTTCATGGCAGCAATTTATCGGGCAAAGAATCCTGCTGCCATACTGGCTTTTAAGAGAAGCTTCTTATGCCATTGTGCCATTGCTAATTGTCATTTTATTGGCACTAAAGGAGAGGCTAAGATGGTTTCTATTTGGCTTATTTTCCATTTTAGGATTGATAAGCGCATTTGCCTTTGAATATGCTGTCTTAAAATTCCCGGAAAGGATGAGCCAATATCCAATGCCGCCAATATGGTTCTATGCGGTGTCTTTGGCTTATCTGGCCGCTTTCTTTGCTGTGTCATACAAGATATTGAAATCAGGCTATATTTTTGAACGCATAGATAAGATTGCATTGTTATGGCTTGTCTCCATAATAGCATTTTATGCCATTTACTCAAGATTCCATGTTGTTTATTTTGCCGAGGCCTTGCCAGCAAGCATAATACTGATAACTCCATTTTTAACCAGATTGTACGAGGAAAAAAATTTATTAAGCAAACTTTTTTTTATGCTGTTTATCATTGGGGTGGCTCTTTCAGGATATTTTTACATTGAGTACCATGGCCTAAACAACAAATGGAGCATCGAAACTGCAAATGATGCAACAGCATATGTAAAAGAGCATACAAATGCGGGTGATGAAATATTCACGCCATTGACATTTATAGCCATAATGTCTGGAAGAGGGCTCGTCCTGAACATAACCCATCCGCTGTATTACCATTTTGATGGCGCCGGAGAGGTTGATGTTGCAGGAATTCCCAGCTTTAAAACCATTATAGATTATATGGACAAGAACGATGTAAAGTATGTTATAGCAGATGATTATATGGATGTCACTTATTACTCAATGAAGCCCGACTTAAAAGAATACATAGGGCAAAACTATGCCCTTGAAAAAAAGATTGATGGCATCAATATACTTGCAAGAAAGAGATAATTATTTCTTGTAGTAGAAAATCCTGCTCAAGACCGAAAAGGCGCCCCTTGTGACTTTCCTAAGACTGTTCCAGTCACTTATGTTCTTCAGGTTCTCCATTATAATTCTTGGCGAGGTGTAATAGCTCAAATATGCCTTTCTTATTATTCCAGACATCTGCTTCTTGTTTAGGAATTCACTTTCTATTATCGGGCCTTTGGTGCCATCAAGGTCAGCCCATGAATTCAGCTTAAGCAGGTTCTTTTGCCTTGCCTCTTCATAAAGCTTAGTTCCAGGAAACGGCGCTGCAAGCGTGAACTGGACATAATTTGCGCCAAGACTTTTTGCAAACTTTATTGTTTCTTTCACAGTTTTCATGCTCTCTTTAGGCAGGCCGAATATGAAACTGCCGCTTGCGCATATCCCTGCTTTTTGAGTCAGCCTGACTGCGTTTTTCATTTGTTCCAATGTTATATTCTTGCAGGAATGGTCCAAAATTTCCTGCGAACCGGATTCAAAGCCGTAAAATATCTCCTTGCAGCCGGACTCTTTCATGAGGTTCAGCATTTCTTCATCAACATTGTTGACACGACCCATGCAAAGCCATGGTATGATTATGTTTCTTGACTTTAATTCGTTGCAGATAGCAGAAACATGGTTCTTATTGATTGTAAATGAATCATCATCGAAATAGATTTCATCAATGCTGTATGTGTTTATCAAAAACTCAATCTCATCAACAACATTCTTTGCGCTTCTTTCACGGTGCTTATGGCCATACATTGTATCAGGCCAGAGGCAAAATGTGCAGGTATAAGGGCATCCCCTGGAAGCAATCATGAGCGCTGTTTTTCTGCCGCCATAAAATGCCTGCTGGTAATTTTCAAGCCTGAATGACTCGCGATCTGGAAAAGGCAGGGCATCAATGTTCTCTATCGCAGGCCTGTTATTATTCACAATCATCTTGCTGCCGTCCCTGTAAGTGATGCCCAGGACATTTTTCAATGATAAATCTTCTTTCATGGAAATGCAAAGGTCTTTGATGGTATATTCAAACTCATTCCTCAAGCAAAAGTCGATGAAAGGATAAGCTTCAACCAATTCCTTATGAAAATATGATGCATGCGGTCCCATCACTGCAACCAATGCATTGGTGTTCTTTCGTATTTTTTCAGCAGTCTCCAGGTCAAAATCAATTGATGGCGTTGATATCTCAAGAAAGACAATTTTTGGGTTTATTTTCCGGATTTCATTGACAAATTCATCTATGCTAAAGTCCTTTGCGACAGCATCAATGCCTGTAACATCAAACTTAGCTGATTTTAAAATTGATGCTGCATAAGCAAGATAAATCGGAAATGTAAGTACTTTGTCCCCCCTCCTGTGAGGCCAGCGTATGTTGCTTCTCGTTCCGTAACCTTCGCCCGGCCAGGGCGGGTTTGCAATCACTACCTTCATGTTAATCACCAAAAAACAATTTAGGCCATAATTTCTGATTAAAGCTCACATTTGTATTCTGGAAGCACGAATGAGTGCAGTAGCATCCTTTCTTCCATATTTTTTTCCTTTCGTTATTTGCCTTTTCTGAAGTCCAAAGGTCTTTAAACCTTTGCTCTTTTATGTTTCCCACTTTTGGGCCAAGCTCGCACAAGAAAATATCACCGTTGTAGTCAAGAACGCAGTGCACTTTGCCAGCATAGCACGGAAACAGCTGCCTTTTTTCATTTAAGGTCTTTATGTAAGAATTAAACAGGAATTTTTTTGCATTCATTGCAATTCTGGATTTTATGCCGCTTTTCCCGAAGAAGGTATAATGCTCCCATGCCTTGAATATAACTGGCTTTATTCCTTCTAATTGCCCTGTTGTAGGAACTTGATAGCTTTTATCTTTTGGATTCCCCCTTATGATCTCAAAATTATGGAAATCTATGCCGGGCATTTTTTCCTGAACCTCTTTTATTAGGCAGGGCAGGTTGTCTATGTTCTTGCTGGAAATAGTGGTATTAACTTTTACAAGCAAGTTCTTATGCTCTTTTTTTAGATCCATTAGTTTGCTGTATGTTCTCATAACATTGTCAAAGCAGTCCACGCCCCTCATTTGATTATGCAGCTCCCTTGTGCCGTCCAATGAAAGAACGATATTGAAATTCTTTATTTTTCTTGATTCAAGCATATATTTTGTTTTTTTGCATATAATATCAGTCAAAACCCCGTTTGTTGGAAGGTTTAAGTCCTCTATCTTGTTATTGTCGCAAAATGTCTCGTATATCTTTTCCAGGTCTTCCCTCAAGAAAGGCTCGCCGCCGGAAATAGCAAGCCACACCAGCTTGCCAAGCTGGCTTGAAAATTCCTTTATCTGATCCAGGCTGAGAATGTCTTTCTGATTGATATTCAGCTGCTCTGAATAAAAACAATGGCTGCACCTGGCATTGCAGTTGTTTGTGACAAAGAATATCAAGTAGATTGGCTGTTTCAAAAAGTTTTTCCTGAATGAATAATAGATTTTATTGCGCATTTTGAATCTTTTCCAGCATATTTTCAACAATGGCATTCCATGAAAGATTGCTCCTCACATAGGACATGCCCATAAGCTCCCTTTTGTCAGGCCTGAACAATGCTTTTATAATCTGGCCAGAGAATGCCTTGATATCACCAGTCCTAGACATGTAAGTGTATTTTTTAAACCTTTTCAAATCACCGAAGTCGTTGCAGGCTGCCGGCTTTCCCATTGCAAGATACTCGCGAAGCTTCATTGAACACCTGTATTTATTGCCCAATGTTTCTGGATAATAAACAACGCCCGCATCAGAAG
Organism: Candidatus Woesearchaeota archaeon; assembly: GCA_964491045.1. Classification (GTDB taxonomy): domain Archaea; phylum Nanobdellota; class Nanobdellia; order SCGC-AAA011-G17; family JACPNG01; genus CAZBFA01. Next base: position 2,367 of record CAZBFA010000004.1, on the reverse strand, counting down.
AGGCTATATGCCTTGCAATAACGTCTTGATTTGAGATGTAACCAAGAAATTTGACATCAATGCCCAGTTTCCTTGCCGTTTTTTCATAAGCTGTTTTTTTATAGCCATCGCCTATGACAATGAGCTCAATGTTCTTTTTATTCATAGATGCCAGCTTGAATGCATTCAATATCTCGCCCAAGTAAGAAGAGGCGTTGAGATGGCCGGTGAATATCAGGCGCTTTTTTCTGCCTTGCCTAGCAATCCGCATTGGCTTGAAAACATCCAAGTCAACACCCTGGTCTCGCAAAAAAAGCTTTTCTTTTTTAATGCCAAAATCCTGCTGGACTCTTTTCATCAGCTCTGCGTTGTGCACAAAAATAAGATCAAACTTTTTTGAAAACAAGGACTGAATATGCTTGGTTATGCCTGACAGATAGCCAGTGTATCCATAGTCAACATCATCAATGTCAAGAATTGTTTTTGCGCCATATAACTTCTGGATGAATGCGGCCAGGCAAGCCGCCGGAAAGGGCTTTAGAACAATTGTAACATCAGATTTCTTGAACAGGCTTTTGAACAGATACACAGGAATCGAGGCCAGATAATAAAGATTAAATGGCATCCTGTTAAAAGTATTGACATACTCAACCTTATGCTGTTTTGCAAGCGACCGGGCAATATACTTGCCCATCACATAAGAGCCAGAGTTCCTTGGAAGCGAACAAAAAATCAAAAATCTCATTTTATTGCAATTGATAGCAAGTGCTTGTAATGTTTGCTGTACTGCTCCTCAAAAATAGATCCAATAACTCTTGCAGGATTCCCAACAACAATTGCATAATCCCTGACATCCCTTGTAACATTTGCAGCACTGCCTACAATTGCAGCCAATCCTACTGTAACACCGGGATTTATCACTGCACAGGCGCCGATAGAAGCATATTTTTTGACCAATGTCCTTTCCTGCTTCCAGCTATCGCCTAATGTTTGTATTATATCTGGATGCTTGTCATTTGTGAAAGTAACTCTTGGGCCGATGAATATATAATCTTCAAGCGTGACCCCCTCAGGAATAAAACAGTAAGACTGTATTCTGCAATCAGAGCCTATGGCAACATCGGGCTTTATTTCAGAGTATGAACCTATCTGTGTTCTTGCTCCAATAATAACTGGCTTGTTTTCTTCACCATAGATATTGCAAAAATGCCAAATTTTCGCATTCTTGCCTATAAAAACATTGCCTTGCACGTTTGATTTGTCTGAGAGGAAATATGGTTTTATCATTTTAGCACCTTGAATGGAATACTAAGTTTTAAATACCTTTTTGCCGTGCAGGACCACCAGCACATGCAGTCTCTTTTATTGCTGCTTGCCCATTTTCTGAATCTTTGCATATCCTTCTTCCAGATTTCGCTTAAAGGCTTGTTCCTTATATTACCAAGTTTTATATCTCTTCGGCTTTCGCAGGGGAAAACATTCCCATAGGGATCGATAAACAAGTCAAAAGAGCCAGCAAAGCAGATGAACTTATTTTTCAATGAAGCAGGGAAGCATAAAAATTCAGGAAAATAACTGTAATAAGAATTAGTAAGATTGTATTTCTTAATAATATGCATCCACCTTTTTTTAAATGCCTTGTAGTTTTTGAATTTGTTAAGTTTTTTATCCCTTAGCTCAAGCAGATTACTCTTTTCCGAATGCACTGGCTGCATTGAAACTTCCACATTTTTTTTCATGAAATATTGCAAATAATTTTCAACTTCATCAAGGTTGGATGTTGTCAACACTAACTTTACTCGCGGCTTCTTGTACTTTGCTATCAGGCCTATTGAATGCAGGGCCTTTTGAAGGCCATTCACGCCGCGTATTTTTGAATATTTTTTTTCATCCAATGTATCAAGCGAAACTGTTACTCGGTTAAAGCTATGAGCAATTTCTTTTATGTTGGATTCATTTATCAACAGGCCGTTTGTATTGACCATTGTGCTGATGCCTAGGCTTTTTGCGTATCGTGCTGCTTTTAAGATGTCTTTTCTCAATAACGGCTCGCCGCCTGAAAAATTTAAATGCTTGATGCCAAGAAGCTTCAAGGACTTTATCAGATGAAACAGCTCGCCTGTTGACAATTCTTTGTTCTTGCTTAATGGAGCTACTTTCCAGCGCTTGCAGAAAATGCACCGGGCATTGCACAAATAAGAAACTTCTATGCAGGCAACTCTTGGCTTTGGAATGCTCTTGTAATTAGTCAAATATGAATACCATAACCTTGATACGGCAGGAAGCTCAGCAATATTTTTCATTTTTTTAACCTTCATTTCCTATGGAAAATTTTTTGCACGACGCACCCCGAGCCCGGAATACGAGAACTGCGGACTCCTGCAGCAG
>CAZBFA010000003.1:0-21554 GCA_964491045.1 Candidatus Woesearchaeota archaeon | reverse complement strand
TCTTTGGGCGTCAACCCCTGCAGTTGGAAAATTGATTGTGCAAACAATAACAAACCTTCAATTGATGTTTTATAGCTTCATTTTTTCTATAATTGGATTATTCTTGATTGTGCTATTTCAGAGAAAGATGCACTTGCTTAAGGTGTATTCAAAGAAAGATTATTTAAAAATGGCATGGGTTGGTTTTCTTGGGTGCTATCTCTATTATATATTATTTTTTGGTGCCCTGATGCTGGCGCCTGCTCAAGAGATCTTCATCATAAATTACTTGTGGCCATCAATGGTGGTAATTTTTGCAATAATAATGCTAAAAGAAAAAATAACATTCTTAAAAATATTGGGCATTGCTCTTGGCCTTGCCGGAGTTTACATCGTAATAAGCCAGGGCAGCATCTTTAATTTTTCCACTGTTAATTTGAAAGGAAATATCTTGGCAATCTTTGGGGCCATTACATATGGCATATTCTCTGTTTTGGGCAAAAAATATCCTTATGAAAAATACACTTCAATGCTGATATATTATGTTTTTGGTTTTATTTTCACTTTAATCACAATCTTTTTATTTTATTCAATCCCAAAAATAAGTTTTATGCAATTAATCGGGCTGGCGTGGTTGGGTTTTGCGACCAATGCGCTTGCATTTGTATTCTGGTTCAAGGCGCTGGAGTTTGGAGATACATCAAAAATGGCAAACCTGATATTTCTCACGCCATTCTTGTCTTTAGTTTACATTTACTTTCTTATTGGCGAGAGCATACTTGTTTCTTCATTAATCGGCTTGGGCATAATTGTTCTTGGCATAGCAATCCAGTCGTTAAGAAAAGAATGATTACATCCTGCAATTTAGAAATTTGCCTTTCTTATAGCGTATTTTAAACCACAGAAAGCTTTATATATGTGTATACTATACAATAAGTTATGGTAAAAGATACATTAAGTGACTTGGAATTGAAGCACGGAAAAATGGCATTGCTTACAGACTTGTACCAGCTGACGATGAATGCTGCATACTTGGACAATGGAAAAGACGATGAGGCCACATTTGACCTGTTCATAAGAAAGCTGCCAAAGGACTGGGGCTATTTTATAGCAAATGGGATAGAAGATGCAATAGATTATATAACCAATGCAAGGTTTGATGATGAAGACATTGCTTATCTGAGAGAGCAAAAACTATTTTCAGATGAATTTTTGAAGTCACTAAAAGATTTCAAGTTTGAAGGCGAGGTTTATGCTGTAAAAGAAGGCACGCCAGTAACAGAAAACACCCCCATTTTAAGAATAACTGCAAAAAGGACGCAGGCACAATTGCTGGAAACAACCTTGCTCAACATAATAAATTTTCAGACTATGATAGCGACAAAAGCAAATAGAGTTGTGAATGCCGCTAAAAATAAAAAGGTTGTTGATTTTGGCTTAAGAAGGGCGCAGGGCGAAGATGCAGGCATGCTCGGGGCAAGGGCAAGCTATATTGCCGGCGCTGCTGCAACAAGCAATGTAAAGGCGGGAAAAGAATATGGAATACCAATATCAGGAACACATGCCCATAGCTTTGTGATGAGCTTTTCAAATGAGATAGCCGCATTCAGGGCATATGTTAAAACTTTTCCGGACAATGCAACATTGCTTATTGACACATATAATACTGTGCAAGGCGCCAGGAATGCTGCAGTTATAGCAAAGGAACTTGAAGCAAAAGGAAAAAGGCTTGGCGCAGTAAGGCTTGATTCCGGTGATCTTGCTGAATTGTCAAAGATGGTAAGGGCTGTTCTGGATAACAATGGCCTGAATTATGTCAGGATTATAGCGAGCAACGACCTGAATGAGTACAAGATAAGCAGCATGCTTGAAAATTATGCCCAAATAGACGGGTTTGGTGTTGGAACAGAAATGATAACTGCAAAGCCCGTTGCAGCCATATCAGGAGTGTACAAGCTGGTTGAAGACCATGACGGGGCAAAGATAAAACTTTCTGCTGAAAAATGCACATATCCTGGGAAAAAACAGGTTTACAGGATTAGAGATGAATTTGGAGATTATCTTCATGATGTGCTGGCGTTGGACAATGAAAACATTGACGGAATGCCTTTGCTTGAAAAGGTTGTTGAAAATGGAACAAGAATAACTGCAAGGCGTGACTTGAAAGAAATAAGGCAATATGCTTTAGACTGTGTAACAAAACTTCCTAAACATGCTAGGGAGATAACTGCAGCAGTTCCATATGGGCTCAGAATCTCAAAGGGGCTTGAAACATTAGCTCGTGACTTGACAAATAAACATGAAGGAGGAATATAAAATGAAAACAATATTTTGGGACGTGGACACGCAAAATGATTTCATGCATAAAGCAGGTTCGTTGTATGTGCCAGATGCAGAGATGATAATGCCAAATCTTGCTGCATTGACACAGATGGCAGTGAAAAAAGGGGTTCCTGTCTTTGGCTCTGTTGACAAGCATTTTGGAACTGAAGAATACAAGGCACGAGAAGGGGAATTGGTAAAGAATTGCGGTCCGTTTCCAGATCACTGTATGAACAACAGCAGAGGGCAAAAAAAAATAGAAGAAACAGTTTATAGCTTTGACGGATCATTTGGATGGTTTGCTTTTGATAGGTGCCCTATAATGGAGCCTATTCGTTATGTGCAGCATATGTCTGAAATCATGGATGTTTCTAGCCAATTAAACTGGGCTAATAGCTTAAATGAAGTTTGCAGTCTGCTAGACAAGTCATTGCATAAAAAGTATTTCTTCCAGGCATATTTTGAAAAGCAGTCATATGATGTGTTTTCAAATCCTGCTGCAGATTATATCATCAGGCAAGCGAAAGAACGTTACGGATATCTGCAGGCAGTGGTTTACGGTGTTGCAACTGATTACTGCGTAAAGGCAGCTGTTTTAGGCCTACAAAAAAGAGGCTTGCAGTGCTACGTTGTTGAAGATGCGATAAAGGGAGTTGCAGAAGAAACTACAAAGAAAGCACTTGAAGACATGGTAAATGCAGGGGCAAAATTCATCAAAACAAAAGAAGTGAAACAATTGCTCAGGTGAACAAAATGAAAGTTGTAAACAAAAAAACCTTTGGAAATGGGGTGGTTTTTGCATTAAGGACAGAAACTGGCAAGGTAGTTGAAACTACAGATACTTTCCTGCCATACTACACAAAAAATGCAGTTGGCAGAAGGGAGAACTGCCTCATTGACAGTGATTTTGGCTCAAGAAAAGAAAGGTGGATGATAGGGGTTTCAACCATGTCTGGCTGCCCGATTGGATGCAAGTTTTGCGCAGCCGGCGGCAAGTTTAATGCAAATTTGACAGCAGAAGAGATAATAGCCCAGGTTGATTTCATACTCAATTTAAACAATAAATCCAAACCATCAGAAGCAAAAGAATTCAGGATATTAATGACAAGAATGGGAGAGCCAGCGCTAAATTTCAAGGAAGTCACAAAAGCGGCAGAGTTATTGAAAGAAAAATTCCCTTTTGCAGAGATATTAATCTCAACAGTCGGATTGAGAAACGGCTCATTAGATTCATGGCTGGAACTTTCCAAAAAGCACAAAGAGATACACCTTCAATTTTCAATACATTCAACATCGCAAGAATACAGGGACTGGCTTATACCTGCAAAGAACAAATTGGCATTTGATGAAATAAGGTCCTTTGCAAATAAATGGATGGATGTAAAAAACAACAAAAGAAAGATTTCATTAAACTTTACGGTTGTTGAAGGAAGCGAGTTTAACATCGAGAAAATAAAGGAATTTTTTCCAAAAGAGCAATTTTTCATAAAGCTCTCTCCAGTGAATGAAAATTGCTATACAAGAATAAACAATATCACTGGAGCGATAAAACAAAGAAATGCAGCATAGGAGGAAAAAATGGAATTAAAAAATGAATTTAAGAAACTGGAAGAAGCAGGCTATGATTTTGCTGTTGCAATAGCCACAGAAGAAGAAGTTGCAAATGGCGCAGCTTGCGGGCAATTGGCAATGATAGGAGAACTGTTGTAAAAACGCGGCAAATTTGCTAAGGAGGAAGAACATGGAGCATAAAAGAATAAAATTGGCAAAAATGAACCCTGAAATTGTGAGCAGGGATATAGGAGATTTTTTAGTGAAAACAATATTGGGTGCAAATGCCAAGGGAGGGGTGATTGGATTGTCTGGCGGCGTTGATTCAACAACAGCAGCAGCATTGGCAAAAAGGGCATTTGATAACCACAATATAGCAGGGGCAGAAAAATTATTTTTGGCTGGCTATGTGCTGCCATCAAAAACAAACAGCCCAAAGGATGCTGAAGATGGAGTGATGGTTGCTGAAAAACTTGGCATAGAGTATGAAGTGATTGACATCGAACCCATTGTTGAGGCTTACAGAAGAACAAACCCAGAGGCATTTGAAAAAAATTACCATAAGGGCAACATGATGTCAAGGATAAGGGCAAATGTGCTTTCAACAAAGGCCGCTACTGGGAATAAAATCGTTCTTGGAACAGGAAACAAGGACGAAGATTTTGGGATTGGATATTACACCTTGTTCGGGGACGGGGCTGTCCATATAAGCCCGATTGGAAATCTGCCAAAGAGGCTTGTGAGGCAGATGGCAGAGTACCTGGGGTTTGAGAAACTTGCATACCGCGAGCCAACAGCAGGATTAGAACCAGGCCAGACAGACTTCAAGGATCTTGGTTATGGTTATGATGCTGTTGAACTTGTGCTTGAAGGAATCCAGCAAGGCTTCAAGCCAAAGGAACTTTGCAGCCATGCCCAGCTAATAGAAATCGTTGAGCCACAGTTAAAGATAAACAAGAAACTTGGCAGCATTGAGGATGTGGTTGATGACATACTAAAAAGGCATTATGGAATGGCCGTGCCAAAGGCAGAGATAGTGCATCCGCCAATTGCCCCAATAAGCCTGGAATATAAATGAGGAAAAATGACAGAAACAAAATTGGGAACAGTTGGATTCATCGGAAGGTTCAAGCCACTGCACAATGGAGGCGCAGTGCTGCTTGAATGCCTGTGTAAAAATGCAGACCGAGTCATCATTGGAATTGGCAGCTGCAACAAATACGATTTAAGAAATCCATTTACTGCAGAAGAGTCCTGGGAGATGATAAACTCAGTTCTTGAACCGAGATTCGCGAATTACTCGATATTCACTATTCCTGATTTTGGCCACATTCCAGAGTACAGCGACGGGCAAAAATGGAGGGAGCATGTTAAAAATGCTTTCGGCAAATTAGACCATTTTGTGACTGGCAACGAATATGCCAAGGAATTATTGAAAGAAGATTATCACATCTTGCCACCCGGTGAAATGCTGCCAAAAGAAAAGCAGGTAAGAGTCAAGGGAAGCCAGGTGAGATTGGAAATGGCAAGAGGAGATGCTTGGAAAGGCCTCGTGCCTAATCAAGTTGCTGCCTGTCTTGAAAAATATAACCTTATTGAAAGGTTCAGGAAGGAATTTGGGCTGCTGACTTTGGCAAGCCTGACTGATGAAAATGCATTTGCTGAAAATCTCGATATTGAGAAAAAACATGTCATTGGCGGTGGGAAATGAAAATTGCAAATTACAAGATAACAAAAAAGATTGGAGAAGGCGGCTTTGGAGAAGTCTACCAGGCAGAGCACATCTTGGTTAAGGAAATGGCCTGCGTAAAAATAAACAAAGAAGAATCAGAAGACGCTGTTGAATTGCTAAAAAGAGAGGCAAAATTATTGTGGGGCCTTTCAGGATATCATTCAATACCATCGGTTATGGATTTTGCAATGGTTGACAAGACGCATGCAGCCCTGATAACAACATTCATCGATGGAAAGACCTTGGATGATTTATTGGAAAGGGGGAATAAGCATATGCACCCGGAAGATGCTTGCTGGATAACTGAAAGGCTGCTTAGCGCCTTGCATTTTTGCCATCATTATGGAATCATACACTCTGATGTTAAGCCAGAAAATGTTTTTGTTGAACCTGCCAAAGATGACATAAAATTAATAGATTTTGGGCTTGCTGCATACAAGCCAAGGCACAGCACGTCACCATTGGGCTATACTCCAAGATATGCAGCCCCAGAATTAGCAAATGGAAATCCGCCAATACCTGAAACAGACTTATACGGGGCTGGCATAGTAATGCTATATGCGCTTGGCGGCGATGTTGAGAAGAAAAGCTTTCGAGATGACACGCCAAAAGAACTTGTTGATTTTTGCAATGAGCTCTTGCGCTATGATCCTGCAGACAGGCCTAATTGGGGCAAGGTAAACTTGATGGAAAAATTATCAGATGCCCGCTTCAAGGTTTTTGGAAGAAGGCACAGGTCTGGCTAGGCGACAAGAAGAACAAAATTTGAAGAAAGAGATAGCGTAAGCTATGCTCGGGGGGACAAAATGTATGCATGGGGTGGAGACACAAAGGATTGGAAAGGAAAAAGCAAGTATGACTTTGACTCTGCTAGAAAACCATATTTGGACAAGCTTGCAGCAGATGCTGCTTCAAAAGGACCAAGAAGCTATTCAGCAAGAATTGATGCAGACCTCAAGCTGGTTGATCCAAGAGGAAAAGAAATATCCAGCAACAGCGAAAATCCATTGGTCATAGCTGTGGATGTGACTGGCTCAATGGCAGCATGGCCTGGCGAGATATTTGACAGGCTGCCTTTGCTGTACCAAACACTTTCGCAATACAGGAAAGACTTGGAAATATCATTTGTTGCAATAGGGGATGCTACATGCGACACATATCCATTGCAGGTGAATGATTTTGCAAAGGACCTGGCATTGGAAGACAAGCTGAAAGCATTATGTCCTGAAGGCAGAGGCGGCGGCCACATAACAGAAAGCTATGAGCTGTTTGCATACTTCCTGACAGAGCATGCAAAGATTGAGAATGCAAAGTCACCATTCTTGCTTATCTACGGTGATGAGGCATTCTATGATAAAGTGGATCCTGTGCAAGTCAGGAATTATATCGGAGACAACTTGGAGGCGCAGCTTGACTCAAAGGATGTATGGAATAAACTGATGCAGAAATTCAATGTGTATTTCCTGCAAAAGCCATATGGAACTGGCCATGACACAAGAACGACTGAAGAAATAAATGGAATCTGGGCAGGTGCTCTTGGAAAGCAGCGCATAATTGAAGTGCCAAGCCCTGAGAGAGCAGTAGACATTGGAATTGGCCTAATAGCTAAGCAGTGGGGGGAATATGGGGACTTCACAAAGAGCTTGAGCGCAAGGCATGATGACAAGGATGCAGCTCTGGTGCATAAGTCGCTTAGGTTCTTGGACAGCAAGAAGTCTGTTGCTTCAGTAGTGAGCGGAAAAGCAGTCAGGAAATCATTGAAGCTGCTGGACAAGTAGGCAAAAAAATGAAAATAAATGCGATTGTGACAATGATGCCGTACGCACCTTTTTTAGAGGAGGTGCTACGCCATCCAATCGTGTCCGGAATAAGGCTGAATACAGTCATGCCAATAAAAGGCCCGCTTGAAGAAAAATTAAAAGAGCTGAATGAAAAGACTGAAAAATTTGGAAAGGAATTTTGGATAGACCTAAAATGCAGGCAGCTGAGAATAAAAAATTATGGTGTGCCGCCTTTTACAGAGATAGAATTAAGCCATGAGATAAGTGTCGATACGCCGGCCACAGCATATTTCAGCAATGGGGCAGAGCATGCAACTGTTTTAGGCGTTGATGGCAATAAATTAATAATGCTGGACGGCCCAAAGAGGGTTGTTGGCCCTGGCGAAGGCGTGAACATACCCAGCGGCTCTTTGGTTGTAAATGGATTCTTTACAGACAGCGACAGAAAATACATAGAGTCCGCATCGAAGACAGGTCTGCACAATTATATGCTTTCTTTTGTTGAAAGCAAAAAAGACATTGATGAATTAATGTCTTATGACAAAAAAGCAAGCATAATAGCAAAGATTGAATCAAGAAAAGGCTTAAATTATGTCAATCACGAATGGAAGAATGAGGCCAGGCTCATGGCGGCCCGCGGTGACTTGTACATTGAAGTCAAGATGCCGCATGATATAATAAATGCTGTTGAAGACATAGTCAAAAAAGACAAAGATGCAATAGTTGCTTCAAGGTTGTTCAGCTCATTTGCAAACAGCCTTGAACCAAGCTGTGAAGACATCGGGGATGTTGACAACCTGCTAAGAATGGGTTATAAGACCTTGATGTTCGGCGATGATATCTGCATGAAAAGAGATTCGATAATGAGCGCATTGAATTTGTTAAATTCCATGGCAGAGAGGCATGAAAAATGAAAAGACTTGTCATTGACACAGATGTTGGAACTGATGTTGATGACTTGTTTGCGTTGGCATATGCATTGAAGCATCCTGGCATAAAAATAGAGGCGATAACAACAGTGCATGGCAATGCTGTTGTAAGGGGAAAGATAGCAAGAAAACTGGAAAGGATTCTTGGAAAAGAAACAAGGATACTTGCTGGTGAAAACGGCACATTGGGCGGTGGAAAAAATTACTGGTGCGGGTTTGAGCAGAACATCCTTGGAAAGGACGAACTGGAGGAAGAACTGAAAAAAGAGGAGCCAATTGCTTATGACAGCGATGTCGAGCTCGTGTGCATCGGCCCGTTGACAAACATAGCAATGCAGTTAGAAAATAATCCGAGCATAAAGAATATTAAAAGAATTTATATTATGGGGTCAACTGAAACCTCGCATAATTTTAAGGCCGACCCAAAGGCAGCAGGCATAGTGATGTCTTATGGCTGGGATGTATTCCAGATAACAAAAGAGGTTTCTAGCAAGATAGTCTTTACAAGAAAAGAGCTTGAAGAATTAAAAGGGAATAAGCTTGGAGATTTTCTGTACAGCTCCGCAATAAACTGGCTAAACTATACTGGAAGGATAGAAGCATGCATGTATGATGTCCTGACTGTTTCAGCTGCTATTGAAGACTTTGTGAAATTTGAAAGAAGAGACAACAGGTTTGTTTCTTGCGATGTTAATATTGAACTTAAGAATAAACTATCGGAGGCAATAAAAAATGGAATATAGGAATCCAGCATCTACAGTAGACATAATTGTTCAGCAAGAAGGAAAAGTATTATTGGTTAAAAGAAGGGATGAGCCGTTCAAGGATGCATGGGCAATACCTGGTGGGTTTGTCAATTACGGCGAGCAGCTTGAAATAGCAGCTGCACGAGAATTAAAGGAAGAAACAAGCCTGGATGTGCTGGAATTAAGATTAGTCGGTGTTTATTCAAAGCCCGACCGCGATCCAAGGGGGCATGTCATATCCCATGCATATATGGCAAAAACAGCAGGAACACCAAAAGCAGGAGATGATGCCAAAGAGCTAAGGTTTTTTTCATTGAATAAACTGCCTGAGCTGGCATTTGACCATGGAAAGATAATTAAAGATTATCTATCTGTAAAAGGGGGACAAAATGGAAAGTAAATACATTGCAACCTTGCTTGGATGCGGTATCGGCGATATGCTGGGCATGCCTGTAGAAGGCTGGAAGAAGAGCCAGATAGAAAGGCATGCTGGAAGAATAACAAAGCCAATTGCGCCAGTCATCGTAAGAGATGCATCAGGAAATATTGCCAAGGAAGATAAAGATGGAAGACTGAAATCTTATTCAGGGGGGCTTTCTTTGGGTGATTACACAGATGATACCATACTTACTCTGGCGATAGCAGAATCAATAGCTGAAAAACAATGCCTTGATTTTGAAGACCTTGTGGAAAAACAGGTTCATGAATATAAAATACGCAAGCTGCCCAATGGAAAAGTCATTGGCGGCTTTGGCCAGACAACCATGGATGCTTTTGAAAATATAATAAATGGCATGAATCCATTGCGTTCAGCTGTTTATCCTGGTTTAGGAAATGGAGTTGCAATGAAAACTTCACCAATAGGGCTTTTTATGCATGCAACCAATGACATTAATGGCGGCTTGAGGAATGCAGTATTAATTGGCGCAGCCACGCATGGAGATAACAGGGCTACTGCGGCAGGAACAATGCAAGCATATGCTGTTTATTCATTATTGAATAATATGCAAAAAGACAACTTTTTGGAAAACATGGTTGACATGTGCATCAGGGAGGAGGGGCCCTTTGTGAGGACTGCACCACTTGCAGATAAAGGAACATTAGCATCAAGATTAAGGTGGGTAAATGAACACCAGAACATTGATGACGATGCCGCTTTTGAATATCTTGGCAATTCTTCGCTTGCAATTGAATCCTACCCATTCACTGTGTTTATGTTCCAGAAATATTGGGACAAACCAATAGAAGGGCTTATTGAAACTGTAAATTTTGGAGGGGATTGCGACAGCACTGGTGCAATATATGGATCTTTGTGCGGTGCTAAAAATGGCATGATATTCCCCCAAGAATGGACTGATGCGTTAAATGGCTCAAAGAGGCTTATTGACGCTGCAAAAGGAATATGGAAGATAGGGGAGAAAGCAAAACAAAAATGAAGATACTTGTTGTAAGAAAGCTGTCGGCATTGGAATTTTATTACCATAATAATCATGGCAGCGAAAAGCTCAAGGAGAGCAAGGCAGAGCAAGATGAATGCACAAGGCACATTGTTGATATTCTTGAAAGAGAAAAACAGAATTATGAAGTTGTCACAAGGCTTGATCTTCGTGCAGGCCATAAGATTGACAGATATGACTTTTTGTTCTCTGCCGGCGGTGACGGGACTGCCATTGCTGCTGCGGCATATAATAAAGACACGCCGCAGTTAAACTTGAGGACAGACCAAAAAAGCAATGGGGTTTTGTGCCAGAAAGACTCAGGCAAGGCTGTTTCATCTGTATTAAACAATGATTATTCAATAGAGGAATGGACAAGGCAGGATGTTTTTTTAAATGGGAATTTTACCGGCAGGGCATTGAATGAAACTGCTGTTGGAGAGCAGCTCAAATTCACCAAGGTGGCAAGGTATGAAATAACATTTCAAGACAACCATAGGATGTACACAGGCAGGCATCTTAATTCTGGTCTTGTAGTGGTTACTGGAACCGGCTCAACTGGGTGGCCTGGATTGTTCAAACCTTATTCAAGAGCATCAAAATTATTCAAATTCAATGTCATCGCTCCTTATAGCGGTGAAATAAACGAGGGCGAGAGCAATTATTTCAAAATTAAATACCTCGGGCATGAAGGCGGGCTTGCCATTGACACAGCAGAGCATGATTTTGCGAGAGATGACGCGCTAGAGATAAAAGTCAGCAAGAATCCGTTAAAGGTGGTCATTCCAAACAAATGCGAATAGGAAATTGCAAATGACCTTGTTATTATTCATCGGCAGAATGCACATAACAACGAAGGCACAGCAGGCCAGCTTAACTTCATTTTCAGGGGTTTCTCCAAGAAAATTTAGTGTTAATATAAGCCAGCCAATTGACGAAGTCATAGCAGTAATAACTTCTGCAGACCATAAAGAAACAAAAAGGAATCCGATTCCAATAGAAAGAAGAATCGAAGGCATTGCAAATTTTTTAAAAGATGTTGGCATGAAATACAGAATATTCCATATTCCTGACATACATGATGACAAAAAGTGGGTTGAATTTGTGGAAAACCAAGTATCTTACCAAAGCCATGGCAAAATTCAGTTGACCAATAAAAATACTGTTTTATTCACACTTACTCCTTCAGTCATAAGATTGTTCAAGAAAAAAGGCTATAAAATCATGAAGAGAAGCGAAAATAAAAATGAGATAATGCCATTTGAGATTATTAGCATGATAGCAGAATCCGGCAAAAATTGGAAAAAGCCAGATGCAAGGTGGAAAAAATACGCATCAAAGGCATCAATAGAATTGTATAAAAAGTACAATCTTGGCGACATGATCAATGATATTTATTCTGAGATATTGACAACGAGCGAAGGCGAGCTGGCTGAAGCAAGAAACTTCAGGACTTACGGGAATCAGATGGACCTGAGCATGCCCATGAAGATAAATGAGATTTCAAGATTCATCAAGAAAGGCACGATAGCAGACGTTGGGTGCGGCACAGGCAATCTGCTTTTTTACCTCTCGCAGAATTTTCCAGAATCAGAAGTGATTGGCGTTGACTTGTCGATGGAATTTTTAAGGCATTGCGAGGGGCAGTATTATCCAAACCATAATGTTTACTTTTATAGGAAAAATGCCTCTGCCATGATATTCAGGCCTGGGACAATAACAACAAAAATATTTTCATCAATACTTCATGAAGTTTATTCTTACAATGGTTACAGCATGAAAGAAGCAAGACAGGCCTTGAAAAATAGCTATGAAGAGCTTATTTCTGGCGGGCGCATTATTATAAGGGACGGTGTGAAGCCAGAAAACAAGATTGTTTACATGAAATTAAACAGCAGGGATGGTGCCATAAAATCCAACGACATGAAAAAACTGTCAACAGAAGGAAAATTCTTGAAATTTGCAAGAGAATTCAAGAAAAGGCAGGGCGTTAAGTATGAAATAAAAACTGTTGATGGAGAAAAATACTACAAAGTTTATATAAGTGATGCATATGAATTCATGAACAAAAAGGATTATGCTGAAAATTGGAATATTGAAATCAATGAGGTATATGGAATACTGACCTTCAGGCAATACTGCAAGATGCTCAAAAATATCGGCTTCAAGATAGCAAGCGATTCAAGGGAGATTCTCAACCCTTGGATAGAGAAGAACAGGTTTTCAGGCAAGGTTTCATTGTTTGAGATGAGAAACAATAAACTTTTGCCGATAAGATATCCAAACACTCATATGGTGCTTGTTGGAGAAAAATAAAAATTTAAATAGGGTAAGATATACACTAATCAAGATGGAAAAATCCAAAAATTATTCAAAACCCTCTGTTACAGCAGACATTCTTATCTTTGCACTAAAAGATAAAGCGCTTAATGTGCTTTTGGTAAAGCGGAAGATAGAGCCTTTCAAGGGAATGTGGGCCATACCCGGGGGGTTTGTAAGGCTGGATGAATCCTTGGAAAATGCCGCCAAAAGGGAACTGGAAGAAGAGACTGGAGTCAAAGCTGATTACTTAGAACAGCTTTATACATTTGGCGATGTAAACAGGGATCCAAGAGGCAGAGTCATTACAGTTTGCTATTTTGCATTGATAAGGTCTGATAATATAAAGCTTAAGGCAAGAACAGATGTTTCTGATGCAAGATGGTTTCCTGTTGGTGAAATAAAGAATATTGCATTTGACCATAAAAAAATTTTGGGATATGGCCTGAAAAGGCTGAAGTGGAAGTTTGAATATACAACAATCGCATTTTCAATACTGCCAAAGAAGTTTACCTTGGCAGAATTGCGTGAAGTTTATGAAATAATATTCAGCAAGAGGTTTGACAATAGAAATTTCAGAAAAAAGATATTCTCGCTAAAGCTGCTAAAGGAAGAAGGCATAAAGAAAGAAGTTTCTCATAGGCCGCCAATGCTTTACTCCCCGAATAAAAGCATTGGAGAGATAGTGGAAATCTTGAAGCCGGGGGAGTAATAACTTCCCACTATAAATTGGGCAATAAATTACATAAACATTAAAAACCATTATAAACTTTGATCCTTTTTGAACAATATGCAAAAAAATGGGAAAAATAAAAATATCAAACTAGTTTATATCATGATAGTTGTTGTTTTGTTATTCTTTTTATATGTTATTGCGAGATTGAACATAACCCAATTCGCTGTTTGGGAAACTTCAAGCAATGCTCTTTCTGAAGGTGGTTCAAATAATACAATTCTTGATCAAAATATCAATGCCATTAGCTTGCACCATAATAATGGGAGCTATGAGGATTTCTGGGGCTTGTACAAAAATAACATAGTCTTGTGGTTAAAGCTGGATAATAATGCTGCTGCTGGAGAGAATGCAACAATAGCATATGATGAAAAAAGAGGGCTTTCAGCAAATGCAACACTTGGCAATGGCCAATTAACTTCAAGGCCAACATGGGCCGGAAATGCAAAAGTTGGCATGGCTGCGCTAGATTTTGATGGAGTTGATGATTTTGTTACAACAGCAGATATCAATAATGAACTTGATACTGAAACAGCCATCACATTTATGGCATGGATATATCCAAGAGATGATATTAATGCCTTGCCGATTGTGACACGCACAAATTTAGACACACCGAGCGCATTAGATTATTTCTTCAGAACAAATGCAAAAAAGCTTGAATTATATTGGAGCACAGATGTGCAGCCTTATATAACAAACAGCAATGTATTGGTGAAAAACCAATGGCAGCATGTGGCATTCACGCATAAAAATGGCGACAAAACATCAACAAAATTATATGTCAATGGTGTTGCTGTGCCCGGTGCTTGGTCTGGTATTATTGGTGACAATCTTGTTTTAAATAGCAACCATCCGATAGACCTGAGCCGATATGGCAGCGCAGCATTTAATGGCTTGATGGATGACGCAGTAATACTAAATGTCAGTGCAAATGATAATGACGCAGTTATAAAACATTTTAGTTTAACAAAAGACCTATATCCCTTGTCAGGAACATATGAAAGCAAGATTTTAATCCATGATAATCGCACTAACTGGAAGAACATAACTCTTAGCAGCACAAATTTAGTTAATACAGAGATTAAGGCCCAAGTCAGAGCATGTCAATCCGAATCATGCACCGGTGCCCAATATAACGGACCAGATGGCACAGCAGGCACATATTATACAGCCTTTCCGGCGGATTTATATTCAGGATTGCAAAATACAACCTTTTTTCAGTACAAGCTATACCTTGAAACCTCTGATTCAAATAGAAATCAAACGCCATCAATTGATGAAATATCTATTGGTTATGAACCTGTCGCAGATTCCGGGCCGAACATAACAATTAATAGCCCGTCTAATGAAACAGTTTTTAATATTTTATATAATGCCCCCATAAACATAACTTTAACAGATGCAAATAATGATTTGTTGAGAACGTATATATATGCTGGAAACAGCAGTGACAATGCAAAATGGCTTGTTTATTACAACACGACAAACGTCAATGACTATAATTTTACTTATAATCTAACATCGCTTCCCTTGCAGCCAGAACCAGACAATAGGATGCTTTTATTGATGCACTTTGATAATATCTCGGCAGATGGAGAAAATCAATCATATGCTCATGATTACTCTATGAATGGAAATAATGCTGGCTTTGGCAATGAATCTTCATATACCTGGCCATTATGGACTAGGGATGGAAAATTTGGCTCGGCACTTTCATTTGATGGGGAAGATGATTATATAAATAATTCATTCATAACACTGGGCAATACTCAACAAATGACCATCTCAACATGGATAAAAACAAATCCGTCTTCTGTGCCGATATTTGACCCCTTCGCATATGGTGACATAAATATAAATGGGAGCATAACAGCAACATTTGACCCATTTTTTGGAAATGGAACGTTAAATATCTATTTTTATAATGGCCAGGCAGTAACTGCCATTGAAACGCCGTTTATACCTGATTATGAATGGCATAATGTTGTTGCTGTTGCTAGTTTAAACAACATTAGTGTTTATTATGATGGAATATTGATGGAGTCGCAAATATATGATGATTATGAGCCAGCCAATACGTTAGTATTTACACTAGGGCATATCTATAATAGACCAAGGCATTTTAATGGTTCAATTGATGAGGTAGCTGTCTGGAACAGGACATTGACAAATGATGAAATATTGAATAATTATAGATTAAAAAATGGAACTTATTATTTCAAAGTCAATACTACGGATAGCATATTAAATAATGAAACTGATGTTGGGCAGGTAATCATAGGCTCTGCTGGCGTTTCTTCAATTCCACCAGGTGGGGCTGGAGAAGGTGGCAGCGGTGGAGGCAGTGGGGGTGGAGGGGGAGGAACAAGCAGAACTTTTTATGAGATGAGCATTACAGCGCCAACACCTGTTGCTGCTGGTTTGAATCAAAGAGTTGTTATCCCGGTAAAGATCAAGAATGACGGCCAGAACACATTGAACGACATCAATTTGAAGGCATCTTCTGATTCAACCGACATAAAAGTTTATACGAGCCTCGAAAAAATTACTTCATTGAAGGCAAACAAAGAAATAAGCGCAGATGTTTTTGTTGAAACAACAAGCAAGGCAGGAACATACAGCATAGTGGTTGAGGCCAAAACTAATACTCCTGTTCTTGCAGACTCAACAGTCATTTATATTAATTCGGGGCTTTCTGAAAAAATAGATCCGACGGCTGTTCTGGCTAGAATTAACTTTGCCCAAGATATGTTCAGGGAAAATCCAAGATGTGAAGAATTCAACAGCTTAGTAATCCAGGCAGAGGATATGCTGAAAACTGGAAATGCGGTCAAAGCATTGGAATTGGTGGAAATTGCAATTCAGGCATGCAATGACCTGATCGCAGCTGAAAAGCCGGTGGAAATACCTGGGCAGATACCTCAAGAAAAAAGTTATTTGAAATTTTGGATAATCTTATTCATTCTGCTAATAATTTCTGTTTTTATTGTGCTGTTACTTTATTATAGAAAAAGAAAGAAAGAACACGATAAAGCCTTGCAAAAAGAAGAAGCAACCAAATGGGAGAACTTGCAAGAGCAAAGCAAAGAAAAAATTAGCGCTGAAGAAAAACCAAAAGAAGAACAAGCGACCTCTGCTGATTTCTATAAAATATCAAAATAGCCTGGCTTATAATATTACTTCCATAAGTAACAGTGATTATTTAATTAAATAATGCGCGGGCTTCTTGTGCATCCATGTGGCTAATTGATCCATTTTTGTGTTGTTGGCATATGTTATTGGAAAGTTGCATTTTTATGTGATTCTTTGTTTTATTCTGCAGGATTTTCATTGTTCTTGCTGGATTTTTCATCCTTGGCGTAAAAATTTCGATTTTTTTTGGAGAAGTTTTTTATTAACCTTAAGCTTGCAGAATGAAAAAAATTGGAGGTGTGAAAAATGAAGTTGTTTGAATTTGTTTTTGTGTTTTTTTTGCTGGTTTCTGCAGCAAATGCGGACGTTATCATATCAGAGGTGATGTACGACCCAACGCAGGGGTCCGACACCGATTTGGAGTGGGTTGAAATCTACAACAATGGAAGCTCTGCTGTTGATTTAACAACCTGGAAATTTGACAGCAGCGATTTTGATGATATCATAATAAATCCTAGTGAGTACATTGTCATTGCCCGCGAGCTTGTTGATGGCACTGATACTGACAATGAAAGCTTTGAATCATACTATGGGAATAATGACGGTGTTTGGAATTCCAATGACGGCTCTTTCAGGGCTGTTGATGGAACAATGTCTTTGCTCTCAGGGGATTATATCTCTTTGTCTTCAGACATTTATATGGATGCTGTGAATTACTCTGTTTTATGGGGTGGGGATGGAAATGGCAAGAGCATAAATAAAATAGACCTGAATGGCATGAATACAGAAGAGAACTGGGATGAAAGCATATTTGACGGCGGCACCCCTGGAAAGAACAAAAATAATGATGGCTTGCTGGTCAGCATAAATGTAGTGAACCTGCCAAAGAACATAACTTCTGTAACTTTGCCAGATGACATGCCCGACATGGGATATCAAATAATACCTCTGGCAGGTTCAAGCAGGATTATGCCAATAACAGTTGAAGTTGATGCTTCTTCAAGCCTTGAGGTATATGCTGAACTAAATAATACGAGAATACAGTTAAATGAAACATTTAGCAATGGAACTATTAAAGTGTATACTGGCAATTTGCAGATGCAGTTTTATGATGCATCGGGCAAATACACTGTAAATATCTCTGCAACAGACCAGAATAAAGACACATCATATAAATTGGCTGAGTTTGATTACCTGCCTCTTGTTTCATCAGTGCTGGATGCTGCTGAGCTGAACTTTGGCGATTTAACTGTTGGGGCTTCATCTGAGAAAAATATCACGGTGAAAAATACAGGCAACGTGGCAATTGATTTGAGCGTCGCTTCAACTAACTTAGAAAGCGGAAAAGGCATCATACCTGCATCAAGCCTGAATGTAAAAGCTACTGGAAGTTATACTCCATTGTCAATCATGCCGGTAAATCTGGGTCTAAATCTGCTGCCCAGCTCAGCAAGCAGCCAGGGGCTTTATTTCAGGGTGGACATACCTAGCAATGCATCTGCAGACAAATATATTGGGGTTGTAAGTCTTATGGCTGTTGGCAATTAAGATGAAAAAACTCTTTTTCTTTTTTATTTTTTTATTCGTTATTCAGGATGTTCGTGCAATAGCATTGACCCCGCCAACATTGGAATTTCATGATGGCAAAGAAAAAAGCTTCACAATAATCAACACAAATGACTTTGAAACAAAATTCATCATCGTGCCAGAAGAAAGTTTTAAGTTTTCTCAAACCGAATTTGCCTTGGATAAAAAAGAAATGATTAGGATCAGCGTTTATTCGACTAATAAGGATGGGCGCGAAGGCATTATTCATGTTAAGGAGAGAGTTGGTAATGGCAGGGGATTGCAGCTGGAGAATGGCATTGGCCTGAAGTACCGCATCAAACGGGAAGGCTTGTATAATAAAATAACTGGCGCTGCCGCTGGTTTGTTAAAATCTGATAAGGTTAAATGGCCACTGATTTTTTTGGTTCTAATGATTGCTGTGATATTTTACCGGAATAAAGGCATAACGCAGATGATAAGAAAAACTGGCAGAATCTATAGCAAACTCAAGAGGAACTTTTTATGACTTTTCAATGGCAAGTGTCCATATTAAAATTTCAAGATAAAGATGGGGCGAAATTTAAAGTAACGAGGCGGCTTGTTGCGCTGTCGATAGCCGAAACAAGGATTTTCAAAGATAAAAAGAAAGCCGAAAAACAATTTCTTGAATGGTTAGGGCAGACCTAATTTATCCATTTTGGATGTTAAGGCCTTTATTAGCCCTGGTTGATTATAGTGATAAATATCTGGGATATCCAGCGATAAGATGCGTTTTTGCAGATATTGCTCTGGAAATCTCTTTGCAATCTCGCTTTTTTGCTCATTTTCCATGACTATGACCAGGTCTGCCCATGACAGTTCTTTATTGGAAACGGGCTTTTTGTTGTAAAGCCCTGCAGATTTTGTTTCAAATTTTGCTTTGAACATTTCTTCTGCTGTCTTGCTTCTATTCTGGTTCTGATTGCAAATAAATAATACTTTCATATCTGTTTTTGGGCATTTGCTGAATATAAATTTTGCTGCCGAAAGCTTTATATATTTATGTGAATTAGAATTCACATATGAAGTACGACTGCCATCTGTTTTTTGAGATCCTCGGAACAAAGCTCAAGATGGACATTATAGAAAATTTAAGAGTTAAATCATTATCGGTAAATGAACTGGCCAGGAAATGCAATGAAGAAAGAAGCAAGGTCTCGCATGCCCTGCTTTCGCTGCTGCAATGCGGATTTGTCATAGCAAGAAAGGAAGGCAAGAAAAGGTTATATTCATTAAACAAGGACACTTTGGTGCCTTTGCTGGATTTGGCAGAGATGCACATCAGGAAATATTGCGCAATCTGCAGAAGGCACAAAAATTAGGGGGGAATTTACGTGGCAAGAAATAAATTAGAGGAGCATATCGGATGTTGCTGTTCACACCATCACATGGATGAAAACTACAATGAAACAATTAGCTTAAAGCCAGGACATGTAATACATACATTGATGGAGGAGCATAAGCTTATTCTTGAGTTTGTTAGCAGGTTAATCAGCATAACAAAATCTCTTGAAAAAGCAGGCAATTTTGCAAATGCTGCAGGAGCCATAAAAGAGATACATCACATAGCAAAACATCTTGTTGAGGCAGACAAGCATCACGAGAGGGAAGAAAAAGTATTATTTCCTGCCTTGCAGAAGCATGGCATTGTAGAGCCGACAATTGTAATGATAAAAGAGCATGAAGAATTAAGAGCAAGAAAAAAGGCATTGTACAAGGCAGCAAGCAGCCATAAAAAAGTTGCTTATGGAGATTTTGTCAGAATAATAAAGATGAATTCCGGGTTTATAGCAAATAACCTGCCAAATCATATTGACAAGGAAGACAATATCCTTTATCCTATGGCATTGCGCGTCATTGGCAAAGATGAATGGAAAAGCATGAAGAAGAAGTGCGATAAAATAGGATATTGCTGCTTTACGCCAAAATTTTAAACAATATCGGAGGTAATTAAAATGAGCGGAAATCCGTTTGAGATATTAAGAAAAGAGCATGAATCTGTGCTGAAAGTTCTGGATGATCTGGAGGGTGCTGTTGAAGGCGAGGACTTAATGGCAGTGGAAAAGAAGATTGACACTTTGGAAAAGGAATTTGACAAGCATAGCATAAAGAAGGAGGAAAAGGTTTTGTTTCCTGAGATTGAAAAGTTCGTGCCAAGAGATGGCGGGCCAACAGGCGTCATGTTCAGCGAGCACAAAGACTTGGTTGGTTCGATAAAGAAATTCAAGACTGCCATGAAAGCAAAAGATTTTGATGAATTGAAAGATGTTGGAAAGTACATTGTGAATGTTTTAAGGCAGCACATAGACAAGGAAAACAACATACTATTTATCATAGCAGATATGCATCTTGATGAAAAACAAAAGGCAAATATACTAAAGAGATTCAATGAGATTGATGCAAAGCTTGGCGTGCATTAAGTTTGCCATGCGCTTTAGCAATATTTTTAAACCTCTGTTGGGTAGTCTTATGCATGCTTAATTTTGAAGAAATAGAAAAGAAATGGCAGGAAAGCTGGAAGGAAAAGCAGGCATTCCAGGCAAATCCTGACAAGAGAAAAAAGTTCTTTGTCAATTTTCCGTATCCTTACATCAATGCTTACCTTCATTTGGGGCATGCATTTTCTGCAGCAAGAGTTGACATGCTGGCAAGATTCAAGAGGATGCAGGGATTTAATGTGTTATTCCCGCAGGCATGGCATTGCACTGGAACTCCTGTGTGGGCTGCATCACAAAGGATAAAGGAAGAAGAGCCCAAGCAGATGCAAATAATGAAAAGCATGGGTTTTTCTGATGGTGAAATAAAAAAATTTGAGAATGCAAGGCACTGGATTGATGTTTTTGTTCCTGCTGCAAAGGAAGACTTCATCAAGCTGGGAAATAGCATTGACTGGAGAAGGAGCTTCATAACAACAGAACTAAACCCGAGATATGACAAGTTCATCAAATGGCAGTTCAGGAAATTAAAAGAAAAGGGCTATGTCATCAAGGGAAAGCATCCTGTTGTATGGTGCCCAAAAGACAATACTCCTGTTGGAGACCATGATAGGGCAGAGGGAGAAGGAGAAACAACGCAGGAATATAGCTTATTAAAATTCAAGTTCAATGATTCTTTTCTTATAGCGGCAACATTGAGGCCTGAAACAGTTTTTGGCGAGACTAATTTTTGGGTGAACCCTGATATTTATTATGTAAGGGCAAAAGTCAACAATGAAAGCTGGATAATCAGCAGGGAATGCGCTGAAAAATTAAAAAATCAGGACAGGAAAGTTGAGATTCTTGAAGAAATCAATGGCAAATACCTT
>CAZBFA010000002.1:8292-26994 GCA_964491045.1 Candidatus Woesearchaeota archaeon | reverse complement strand
TTTACAAGATTATGCGAACTTTTATACAATTCCAACATAGGATTTGCTCATCACCAAGGCCTCGATAATCTTATATAATATCTTAAATATACAATGGGCATGGATCAAGAAATTGTAATTCAAAAAACTGTAGATTTTGTAAAAGAAGCTTTATCTCATGCCGAAGGGGGCCATGATTGGTGGCATGTCTTTCGCGTTTGGAAGTTATCTAAACATATTGCTCAAACCGAGAAGGTAGATATGTTTATTGTCGAACTTGGGGCATTGCTTCATGATATAGCTGATTCTAAATTTTATGACGGGGATGAAGAAATCGGCCCACTTAAAGCAAGAGAATTTTTGAGTTTATTAAACGTTGAAGAAGAGGCCATAATTCATATTGAAAATATAATATCAAATATTTCTTTCAAGGGCGGAAAAGACGCGCAAAAATTCAAATCACCAGAACTTGATGTTATTCAGGATGCAGACAGATTAGATGCAATTGGCGCTATTGGAATTGCTAGAACCTTCAATTACGGGGGCCATAAGAATAGGGAGATTTACAATCCGGGAATCAAACCCAATCTAAATATGACCAAAGAAGAATATAAAAATAATAATGCTCCGACACTCAATCATTTCTATGAAAAGCTTCTTTTGCTTAAGGACAAAATGAATACAAATACTGGAAAATTCCTGGCTGAGCACCGGCACAGGTTTATGGAACAATTTCTTGATAACTTCTATAAGGAATGGGACGGAGAGATGTGATGGCAGGTCATTTCATTTGAAAAGTCTGCAAGGAAAACCTTCGTTTGATATTGGGCTATATGTTCCGCGGAAAATCCTAGTGGGCGGCATCAAGTAGTTGCTTAAATTGTCAGTGTCCAGCAATAACGGCTCATCCATCCTCCTGATGCTGAATTGTCCATTTGCATCTTCGGGGCGATCGCCTAGTTCCGATTTGTGTCTTTTCATTCCTTCATTGTAGGCTTCCAAAGCATTGACATTTCCATCACCATTTGTGTCGTATTGGCTATCTCCTATGGCACCCCAAAAACCCTCTGCAAAGAACTGGCAATAGGTTTCATGCTCTGCATCTGTATCTGACATGGTAACAATATTCCTATCAAAATCATCAATCTTGTCAACAAAGTCGCCAGAAAAACATTGGTCAGCAACAAATATTAGCTGGCCAAAGTTAATTTGATTAAGAATCTTGGCAAATCCAGTAGAGCTGATTCCTGCATCAAAAAGTGCCAAGTAAGATTTATCATCTTTCCTGTATCCGTGGCCCGTTGTGTACACAAGAAGGATATCATTGCTGTCAACTTGTTCCTGCAGATATAACAGAGCTTCTTCTAAAGACCTTGCTGTGCTTAATTTATGGATGTGCTTTGGTAAACTTCCTCTTGAATCTTCTCCGGCAAGGCAGATAATATTATCTGCATCATAACCAATTTCTATCAATTTGCTCGCTGCCATTGAGATGTTGGCTTCATGATGCGCTGTATGAGCATCTCCATTAATCAATAGGGCATATTCAGTCACTTCATTCTTTGGTTTAATCTGGGGTGTTATATCTTTGATATCTATTGATCCATAGGTTAATGCCATATTGGCCGCTAATGCATATGGCAGAAACTTCTTCTTGGCATTTTTCAACAGGTTTTTTATCATGGTTGCTTGTTCTCTAGGCAGTACAAAAGCAAGCTCATTAAAATATCTGTAGTTGCCTGATGCTGCTTGCATTCAGAAACATGCCCATTTTTCTTTTTTACAGCTTCCTTCACAGAATCAACAGCGTTCCCTGGGCAGAAAGGCATTGCAGCATATTTCAGCATTTCAATGTCACTAATGTCATTGCCAATCCCGATTGTGTCTTTAACATTAAATCCGTATTTTTTTGTTAAAAACTTCGCAGCATTTTCCTTTCCAGATGCCTTGGGTATTATGTCAAGCATTGGCCAGCTTATTACTGTTTTAAGCTCAAGGCCTCCTGCTTCTTGGTCAATTTCTTTTTTCAATGCATATGCCTCTTCTTTGCTCATTTTTCCCAGATTGATTCTTATGCTTGCATACCGTTCGCCAGGTTCAATTGTGATGCCTTTTTTTATCAGGTGTTTCTCATAGTCCCACATTTGCCCCATTCTTTCTCCTATTGGGCCTATTGAATTGTAAAGCTGCCTTAGCCATTCTTTGTCAGCTATTCCATCTTCAAGGATTAAGCCTCCTGCCTCAAGAATCACGCCCTTGTGAGGGATCAAATGAGACAGATTGTCATAAGACGCCTTTCTTCTGGCAGTTGCAAGAATGAAAGTGTTGCCAAGGCCGATTATGCCTTCTATTCTGTCTGCTACATGCCTGCCAATGTAATTGTATTCTGTTGGCATCTTGATGCCGTGCTTTTCATTGGAATAGCGATGCATTAATGTTCCATCAATGTCTGAAAAGATGATTTTTGGCATGCAAATGCTGAAGCCAAGTAATTTATATAGTTATGGCTGTGCTTTTTAGCCAAGCCCATATTTCAAGATTTTTTCAATTAATTGGTCATAGCTGTAGCCTGCAGCTCTTGCATTGTTTGTCATGCCTGCATCTTCTGATAAGTCCGGGTTTAAGTTTACTTCCAGCACATAAGGCTTGTTGTTCTTGTCAACTCTGAAGTCTACTCTGCCATATCCCCTGGCGCCAACTATCTTGTAGGCAGCAGTTGCTATTTTGATTATCTTTTCCTTGAGTTTTGGCTCTATCTCTGCCGGGCACTTTGGCGGTGTTTTTTTATAGGCCTCGCTCCTAATTTTCCATTTTGCTTTATAAGAAAGTATGTGATAAAGTCCTTTTGGCATTTTGTCAAATATAATTTCTGAAGGCGGCAGCACTTCTAAATTATCATTTCCAAGTATGGCAACATTAATCTCCCGTCCCTCAATGTACATTTCAACGAGCGCCGGCTGATTGTATTTTTTTATCACAAATTTAATGCGCTCTCTTAATTTTTTTTCTGAATCAACCACAGAATCATTTGAAATTCCTATGCTTGCATCTTCATGCACTGGCTTTACAATAAGCGGGAACTTTAATCTTTTGTCAATTGGTTCATTGCCTGAAGAAAATACCTGGAATTTTGGCGTAGGTATTCCGTAAGTTGACAAAATTCTGTTTGCCATCTCTTTGTCCAGCCTTAATGCAAGCGCCCTGTAATTAGAGCCGGTATATCTTAATTCAAGCACGTCAAGCATGCTGGCAACATGCGGCTCTAGCTGTGAATTATCAAAAAAGCCATCATCGCACAGATTGAATACAATGTCTATGTTTTTCTTTTCTTTCCTTAATTCTTCAAACACATCAAGATTGACCATAAAATCCTTTGTGGCATAACCACGTTTTTTTAGCACTTTTCTTATTGATACAACAAAATTGTTTGAATCTCTGTCAATCATTTCTGGATCTTTTGACCTTTTTGGCGTGACTTTGCTGTATAGCAGCGCAACCATAATTTTTTTCTTATCTGCCATTTTTCCTCTTTAATTTGTGCCTTTCCATTGCTGCATCAAGCACAAGATTCACCATTTCATTGTATCCAATGCCTGCTGTTCTTGCTGCCATGGGGAATCTTGAATTTTCTTTTGGATCAGGTATCATGCCGGGCAGCGCATTTACTTCTAAGATATTTGGTGTTTCTTTCTTGTCTAATCTTATGTCAATTCTGCACCAATCATTGCAATTTAATGCAAGAAATGTTTTCAGGCATGTTTCTTTGATTTTTCTTTCAAGGCTTTTGCTTATTTTTGCAGGGCATATCAATGGATCTATCTTTGATTTTGGATTGTCATAAATCCATTTTGATTCATAAGAGTCAAATTTATTTAGTCTTTTTGGCAAATGTTTAAATGTAACTTCAATTATGGGCAGTACTCGCGGCTTTTTGTTTTTTGCATAATTCCCAAGCATTGCAACTGTGAATTCCCTTCCTTTTAAGTATTCTTCAGCAATAACCCTTTCATTGTATTCTGATATAGCTTCTTTTACTTTTTTTCTTAGTTCATTTTCATTTTTCACAAGAGAATCATCTCTTAATCCCTTCGAAGAGCCCTCTGCAATTAATTTTACAATAAGCGGGAACTTTAATCTTTTGTCAATTGGTTCATTGCCTGAAGAAAATACCTGGAATTTTGGCGTATGTATTCCATGGTAAGTTAAAATCTTTTTTGTTAATGCCTTATTCAAGGTCATTGAGAGCGTTGTCGGCCCCGAGCCCGTGTAAGGAATTTCAAGCATTTCAAGCATTGCAGGAATTTGCGCCTCGCGGAATTCTCCATGAAACCCTTCTGCTATGTTAAAGGCAATGTCTGGCTTGAAGCGTTTTATCTTTTCATAGGCATTTTTGTCAGCTTCTATGATCTTGACTTTTCTTCCATTTATGCCCGATAATGCGGTTTTTATGGCCTTGATTGTTGAGATTTCATCAAATTCAGCATACTTGTCTTTTGATTCGCTGCTTTTTGGCCTTCTTTTTATGTTGCAAACCAATGCAATTTTTATTGTTTTCTGTTGCATAATCAACGTAATTAATCTTATGGCAACTATATAATCTTTTCTAGAAATTTTTAAACATTAACATAGGATATATTCAAATCAATGCAATTTTAGTAAAACAGATACAAATAAAAAGCATCGGAACACCTTTATAATATGGAAAAAATTTCAGATTTTTATGTTGGTAAATCTAAAATTGCGGGTTTAGGTATTTTTACAAAAAGAAATTTTAAAACCAATGATATACTTTTTAGATGTCCTGTAATTATCATACCTCCTTTGGAAGTTAAGCACTTGGATAAAACAATATTAGACAATTATCAATATACTTGGGGTGATGGCAGTGCAATTGCTTTGGGTTTTGCTTCTCTGTTAAATCATTCTTATAAACCAAATGCGATGTATAAAACAGATTTAATAAAAAAAGAAATTATCATAATCGCTATTTGTCCGATAAAGAGGCTTGAGGAGATTACTATAAATTATAATGGAAAAATTGGTGATAAGACCCCCGTAGAATTTTAGTGGCTTTTTATTACCGCGCCTTTAATGTGCTCCCGGCACTCGCACTTGTCATATTTTATCTTTGGTATAACATCTAGAAAGATATTTTTTACTTTGTCACTATTTTCCTTCATGACTTTCAAGACTTCATCAAGTGTCACAGCAGGCCTGTTTTCTAGAAAGCAATCATAATCAGTGGCCATTGCAATTGCCGCATAACAAATGCCTGTCTCTCTTGCCAGAACAACCTCTGGAACAGTTGTCATGTTTATCACATCAGCATTCCAAGACCTGAATAATCTGCTTTCTGCCTTGCTGCTGAATCTTGGGCCTTCTATCGTGATTACAGTTCCTTTTTTAGCATGTTTATATCCAAATTTTTCAGCGCTTTCAATGAGCATATTCCTTAATTTTTCGCAAAATGGATTTGCCATTGGTATGTGGCAGACCTCGTTTTCATCATAAAATGTGCTGTGCCTTTTTGTTGTTCTGTCAATGAACTGGTCAATGAAAACTAAATGCCCTGGCTCTATCTCTTCTTTTAAAGATCCGCATGCGGTGCTGGCTAATATGTGAGTGCAGCCCTGCTCTTTTAAAGCCATGATATTAGCTCGAAAATTAACCTTGCTTGGCATTATGCTGTGCTTTCTTCCATGCCTTGCCAATAAAACAACATCAACGTCGCCAATGTTTCCTAAAATCAGTGCATCAGAGGGCTTTCCAAATTTTGTGTCAGCCTGCATTTCATGCCTGTTGCTTATTATATCTGGGTCATCCAATCCCGAGCCGCCAATTATTCCAATTTTCATTTTTTGCTTTCTCCTAATGATTAATTTGTTTTTCCCATATATAAAATTATTTTTTAAACTCCATAGTAATAAGAAAAGTATATTAGCACATTCATATTTACAAAATATCCAAAAAAGCAGGGACTATTCGGTTGTCCTGAAAAGGATGTGTCCATAACAGCCTCTGTCAGGTTTTCGGCTATTAATATGGTGCCTGGACTATAACTCACCATACGAAATCTGAACCTGTTAAGCTTCCATATGGCGCGAAGTAGATCACCTTTAAAACAAATTGATAGGTTAAGATTTGAATCAATGGTTGTTTAAGGAACTATTTCACCGAGTCCAGGTGCAACATGGCAAAAAAGAGAGTCAATAAAAAAAGCAAAAAAGTTGCTGGCAGGAATCCGAGCGATAAAGGCAAGGAATCCAAAGTCAGAAAATTAATCAGGCTGGCAAAAGCAAGATTGCTGAAGAGAAATCCTGCAAAGCAAAAAAAGAAAAAAGGGCATTAGTTTTCTAGATTTTTTTCAGCAGTGAAACTTCGCTGTCAGCATGCTGGAATAAAATAACTTCTGGAAATAGCCTTTCAACCTTGTCCTTGTAGTCTTCCCATGCAGGATCTTCATAGCTCATATGCCACCTTATCAAAACAGCTTCCTGCTCTGTCAATAGAATATATTTTTGCACAAGCATGGCTGATTTTTCTCCATGCCCGATAGGAAATTTGTCTTCTGTCTTGTACGGCTTTGCATCAGAGGGCTTGCCGTCTTTTAGCTTGTTTTCAACATAAAGGTCAACCTTGCAGAGGTCATGGCCGATGCTTGCTATTGCAACGCTTTCTTCCGGCACATTTAATCCATAATGCGAAACTTGCCTTTTGAATTCTTCATAAACTTCATATGAATGCGCTGCCAATCCGCCTTCATAGTTTCCATGGAACATCGTGCTTGCCGGCGATGTAAAAAAGTTGCTATCTTCAAGCCAGCCTATCAGGTTTTCTATGCCTTTTCGCTTTGTATCTTTCAATATGCCAATTATTTTTTTCTTGTTTTCTTGCATTTGCCTTTCTGTTATCATATTAAGATCCTCCTGTCCTTTCCTTTTCATACAGTTTTTTAACCTGCTCCGTTGTCGTTGCCTGTTTTGGCAATTTGTCATCTCTCAATCCTTTTAGCCACCCTATTCTTAATGAATAAGCGTTTCCATCATCAAGGCCGCATGAATGCCAGTTCTTGCTCCTATTGAAGTTCATTGCAGCAACCTCAACAACAATTGTTTTTTCTGCCTGAATAAAGTAATCTGGCATATCATCTTCTTTTATTGCGGGGTTTAATGCTATCTCCTTTGGGCATTTTTTAACAAATGCTCTCTTCAATGAAGGGTAAATTTCTTCATTCATTCCTTTCCTTTTTGCATTAACCTTTGCAAGTGTTTCGAACTTTTGCAGTTTGTCATTGTAGGTTCCGCATAATATCTGGGATATAGCTTCATTTTCCATGTAAGCTCCAAGAACTGCAAGGTCTAATGTTTCAGCTCTTTTCAGCTTTATCCAGTCATTTGTTCTTTTCCCGGCAGCATAGACTGAATCAGGATTCTTGCAGACAAGTCCCTCATAATTTTTTCCAGTCAGCTCTTCAAACCATTCCTTGAGCTCTTCATGGCTGCTTATCACTCTTTGCGTGCTTGGTGTTATCTTCTTTTCGAGTATGTTCTTTGTATATTCTCTTCTTTCTCTCAATGGCTTGTCCAGCAATTCTTCATCGCCCCAGTAAAGCGTGTCAAAAACCCTCAATGCAATTGGCATTTCTTTGACAATTCCTGATTTTAAGTAATCTTCAATGCCCTTCTTGCTTATCCTTGGCCTGAATCTTCTTTTGATCATGTCAAATCCCTCATGCCCGATTTTCTCATCGCCTATTAATTCGGCATCGATTATGCAGTCTGGCAGGTTCTGCATGGATTGGTTCAATTCAGGGAATAATTCTAAGATTATTTCATTCATGCTTCTTGTGTATGCTTTGATCACATCGCCTTTTTTATGGACCTGCATCCTGTAGCCATCTTCCTTTATCTCCGCAAATGTGGCTCCATTGTGCTCTTTTAGCACTTCTTCGTACAGCTCATCATCTGCAGCGCCCAGGTAAACCGGGTTCATCGATTCTATTGGTGTAAAAATTTTCATTTTTGTTTTTCCTCCATATTCTTTAATTTTATAATCTTCATATGCTATTTAGATTTATGTGGTGATAAATGCCACCACAATATTTATAAACTAAAATATGAGAAGAAAATCATGCAAGAGCTGAAGGAAGCGGGATTGACAAATAATGAAATAAAAGTTTACTTGGCTTTATTGGAGCTAGGCCCGAGCCAAGCAGGCTTGATATCAAGAAAAGCAGGATTGCACAGGCGAACTGTATACGATACCGCTGACATGCTCATCAAGAAAGGCCTTGTTGGTTACATACTGAAAAACAACAGGCGTGTTTATCAGGCATCAGACCCAAAAAGAATCATGGGTCTTGTTAAAGAAAAGGAAGATGCCGTGCTTCATGTGATTAATGATTTGCAAGCAAAATACATTGCTGTAAAGGAAAAAGAGGAAACAAACTTTTACAAGGGGAAGGAAGGGCTTAAGACAATTTTTGAAGACCAGCTTGACAGCAAGGAAATTTTAGTCCTTGGCGCATCTAAGTTAGCCTATGACAGCCTTAAAAATTATTTCAAATGGTATGATGCAGCAAGAAAGCAAAAAAAGATCAAAGCAAGGATAATATCCCAGGACAAAAGCATAAAACACATTCCCTTGGCTGAAATAAAGTACTTGCCTGAAAAATATTCAAGCCCTATTTCAATTAACATCTATGGAGACAAGACTGCAACAATTTTATGGACACCCCAGCCGATGGCAATAGTGATAAAAAACAAGAATATTGCAGATGGCTACAGAAACTATTTTGAGCTTCTCTGGAATGTGGCTAAATCAGGTGCTACCTGAATTTTTGCATGTTTTCCATGAATAACTCAGAATTTTTTTGCTTTTTGACCTTGTTTTCCAATCCAAATATTGTGTCTCTGCCTTCCAGCTTGAACATCAGGTCAATGTCACCATCTTCATCAATGTCTTTTGCGATTAACCCATCAAGCTTCTCGTCGCCAAGGAAGTATAGCGGGCCCCATTCATGCATGCTGTTTCCATTTGAGGTCATGGCCTTTATGACATTCTTTTTTTTGTAGCCAAAATTTACCTGGCCCCCATAAATGAACTCCTGGTGCCCATCGAGGTTAAGGTCGCCTAATCCAAAATGCTCAGGGATTTTCTTTAGATAATTCTTAAGATGGACAATGTCAGTGCTCACTGCAAACTCTCCATCATTGTTTCTTAATTTTCTCAGGTTCCATTCACCATCAACCCAGTAGATATCTCGGTTTGGCTTTCTGCCGGCCGCAAAAAGATAATTATTGTTTAGCTCAATTCCTGCTGCTATTTTCTGTGATTGTTCTTTGTTTTTATTTTTTGCAAGATATAGGCTTCCATCTTCCTCATATACTATATCATTCCCATTAATCTCGGCAAAAGCAAGGTCATCATGCCATTCTTTTTGCGCGTCTCGTTTTTGCAGTGTCTCTATTGGCGGCTGGTTAAATGGGCTGAATTTTGAAACAGCCCGTATAAACGTGGCTTCGTTTCTCTGGGCAGTTTCTTCTGCTGTTTCAAGCATTCTTCGCACATCCCTGTATGCAATTCTTCCGCCATAAACAGCGCCGCCTAAAACAGCAGTTCCCAGCAAGCCAAGAAGAATCCTTTTGTAAAGTTTCATGGCATTATAATTCACTATTTGCTTATAAAATTTATCATAATCTTTTGCTATAATGCAAAGAAGGCATTAACTATTGAAAAATACAGCATAAACAAAGACACTAGGACGCCAAGAAATATCAAGACCGGGAATTTTCCTATGTTCAATGGAACCGTAAATTTTCTCTTCGCATCAGGCATTGTGTATCTTAGAACTATCAAAGCCGCGTTTATCAGTGCAAAAGTCAGGAATATGAATATGTTTGAAACATTTGCAACAAATTCAATATTTCTTATGAGTGCAAAGCCAACTGAAAAAATAAATGTCATCAATATGGCGAGCCATGGTGTTTGCTTGGCTTTGTGCACAGTCATCAGCGCTCTTGGCAGTGATTTCTGCTCTGCCATGCCGTAAACAGTTCTGGATGTTGTTACAAGCGCCATCAATACTGTGTTTGCTGTTGATGCCAATGCTATCAGGCCAAGAACAAAAAATGCCGGGCTTCCAAAGACAGTTTTTGCCACCTCTGCTAATGGCGCCTTTGCCTGGCTTAGGTTTTCCCACCCAATGACGCTTATTGCTGAAACAGCAACAAGAACGTATAAGATTGATGTGATGATTATCGACAATATTACTGCTCTTGGTATTGTCTTTGTTGGGTTCTTGGTTTCTTCTGCCAGCTTGACTATTGCCTCATAGCCAGTAAAGGCAAAAAAAGCAAGCGCAGTAGCCTTGAATATGCCTGTCAATCCATTTGTTGTTTCTAGATAATTGACAGAGCCAAAATATTTGATGCCTAACAAGATTACAATCAGCAGGCCGCCGGCTTCAATAAATGTGAATACTATATTTAGGTATGATGTATCTTTGATGCCCTTGAAATTGATGTAAGACATGAAAGCAAGCAGGGCCAATGCAGCAATAATTATGGGTATTGAAGACAGGGCATTAACGTAGCTTCCAAATCCCAAAGCCACTGTTGCAGCTGTTGTTATCCCTGTAAATATGACAAGCAAGCCAACAATTTTAGCAATTTTTTCATTAAAGGCAACTTTTGCATATTCATACTCGCCGGCATCAGTCTTGAATATTGAAGACAGTTCTGCATATCCCAAACCAGTGAAAACTGCCAAAAAAGAGGCCAGCAGAAAAGATATCCAGACAGCATTTCCTGCATAGCCTGCTGCAATCCCTATCAGCACATATATGCCTGCTCCAAGGATGATGCCAATGCCGCAGAATGTTGTTTGAAATAATCCCAGTGTTCTCTTTAGTTTGCCTGGCTCGCAGATGTTCTTGTGTGATATCCCCATTACAATATAACTATTGCACTGCTTATTTAAAAAGGTTTTTGTTTTTACATGGGCATGCTTGGTCTTAGATGCTTTTTTGAGCCATTCAATTTTCTGCCAAGTGGGCTTCGAAAAAGGCTTAAATATTTTGTTATTGCCTGTTTTGGCATGGATTCGGGCCAGCTAGAACAAAGGATCTTTGAAATAGGCAGTTCAATCATCACTGCTGCAAAAAAGAACAAAAAATTTTCAATGGACAAAAAAATTTTTGAAATGTGCATGAAACATTCACACGCTAAAACACAGCTCTTGAGATTCATTGATGTCTTGCCAAGCTTGAAGTGCAAAAATGATGTGTTAAAGCATCTTGAAGAGTATCTGCTGGATAAAAATGTTGATCTTGGTTTTTTTGGCGAAGGAATAAAGTTGGCTAGCATCATGGGCAACGCTATACCCTCTGTGGTTGTTCCTGCCATAAACTACTCTGCAAAAAGAATGGCAAGGAATTTTTTGGCTGCAGACAGCATTGAAGGCGCTGTCAAGATTGTTCAAGATTTATCTGGCCTTGGCATGGAATTCAGCATTGACGCTCTTGGAGAAAAAACCACGAGCAATTCAGAAGCTGATTCTTATATGATGAATTACCTTGGAATTCTTGATGTTCTTTCCGGCAAATTCGGCGTTAACGCTAAAGACACATATAGAAAGCCAAAGATCCATGTTTCAATGAAGCTGTCTTCATTGTGCCCGAAGTTTGACCCAACTGACATTTATGGCGCAAGCCAAGCAATAAAGTCCAGGCTAAGGCCAATTTTCAGAAAGGCCAAGAAAGTTGGCGCGGCAGTGAACATAGACACAGAACAATATCATACTAAAGACATGACCAGCTCTATATTCAGGGAAATTCTGGAAGAAGCAGAGTTTAATGATTATAATCGTGCCGCCATTGTTGTTCAGGCATATTTAAAAGATTCTGAAGAGACGTTAAAAGATTTTATCAATTGGGGCGAAAAAAACACTCATCAAATTACCATAAGGCTTGTAAAGGGGGCATACTGGGATCATGAAGTCATGTTAGCCCAAAGAAATGCATGGGAGCTGCCTGTTTTCTCAAAAAAGCAAGAAAGCGATGCCAATTATGAAAAATTAACAAGACTTCTTTTGAGCCATAATGAATATGTTCATGCTGCCATAGCATCTCATAATATAAGGAGTATGGCCAATGCACTGGCATTAAAAGAAAGCATGGGCATAGGAAATAATAATTTTGAAATCCAGATGCTTTATGGCATGGGGGATGACATAAAAAAAACTCTTGCAGACCTGAATGTTCCTTTGAGAGTTTATACGCCGTTTGGAAACTTGATTTCTGGAATGGGATATTTTGTCAGGAGACTGCTGGAAAATTCAGCCAACGAGTCTTTTTTAAGGGCATTTGACGCTGATGCTGATCCTAAAAAACTTTTGATGAATCCTTTGGATGCCGGATTTCATGGAGATGATAAAAATGAGTTATGATCTGGAAAAAAGAATTGGGCTATTCAAGAATTTCCCCTCTGCAGATTTTTCCAAGCAGGAAAACCGGGAAAGAATGCAGTCGGCCATTGAAGAAA
Source organism: Candidatus Woesearchaeota archaeon (assembly GCA_964491045.1). Classification (GTDB taxonomy): domain Archaea; phylum Nanobdellota; class Nanobdellia; order SCGC-AAA011-G17; family JACPNG01; genus CAZBFA01. Next base: position 14,473 of record CAZBFA010000002.1, on the reverse strand, counting down.
TAAACAAGTCCATGGGCGATTTCAATTATGGTTTGTATATTGACGGCGCCTGGGATCATTTTGACGATTCTATTGAATCAAGAAATCCTTCAAAGACCTCTGAACTTTTAGGAATCGTCTCAAGAGGAAAAGAAGAGCATATCAAGGCAGCAGTGGAATCTGCCAAAAAAGCAGCGAACTATTGGCGGAATGTTCGCCCTAGCAAAAGAGCTGGCTATTTGTTTGATGTTGCAGAACAAATGGGAGAGCATGTTTACGGCCTTTCTGCCATGATTGTTTGCGAGAGCGGAAAAAACTGGAAAGAAGCTCATGCTGATGTGGCTGAAGCAATAGACTTTTTAAATTTTTATGGCAGGGAAATGATTAGATTAGGAAAAGAAGAAAAAACACAGAATCTTCTTGGAGAGGAAAATACAACAAGCTATATTCCTAAAGGTGTTGTTGGCGTCATTGCGCCATGGAATTTCCCTTTGGCTATATTAACGGGTATGACCTCTGCTGCATTGGTGGCTGGAAATACTGTTGTCATGAAGCCTGCCAAAGACACTCCATTGATAGCCGGTGAGTTGATGCATATGTTTGCAAATGCGGGCCTGCCTTCTGGTGTATTAAATTATGTTCCTTGCTCTGGAAAAGATGCGGGCAGATATATTGTTGAAAACCCCTATGTCAATATGGTTGCATTTACAGGATCAAAAGAGGTTGGCTTGAACATGAACAAGATGCTTTCTAATGTTGCGCCCGGGCAAAAATACATCAGGAGTTCTATTCTGGAACTAGGTGGAAAAAATGGAATAATAATTGATGCTACCGCAGATTTTGATGAGGCTGTTCCTGCTGTGCTTTATTCGGCATTCGGCTATCAAGGGCAAAAATGCTCTGCATGCTCAAGAGTCATAATCTTAAAGTCTGTGTATGGCAGCTTTCTTGAACGGCTGATAGAAGGCGCAATGAGCTTGAAGGTCGGGGATAGCCGGCATCCCGGAACAGACATGGGCCCCATAATAAACAAAGAGGCTTATGACAGCATAATAAGCTATATCATGAAAGGAGAAGATGAGGGTGCTAAAGTTTTGTTGGGTGGGAAATATTCTCATTTAGATGGGTATTATATAGGGCCAACAATAATGGAAGCTGAAAGAGGGAATATAATAACAAAAGAGGAAATTTTTGGCCCTGTATTGGCAGTCATGAAAGCAAATGATTTTAATGAGGCCATGGAAGTCTTGAATGAAACAGATTACGCATTGACAGCTGGCCTGTTTTCAAGGACGAATGAGTCTGTTGATATCTTCAGAAGAGAGGCTATTGCAGGCAACAGGTACATAAATCGGGGAGTAACTGGCGCGGTTGTAGAGAGGCAGCCATTTGGCGGCTTCAAGATGTCTGGTGCTGGCTCTAAAGCAGGCGGCAGGAATTATTTGCTGCATTTCATGTATTCAATAACAGATTCAATTAATACATCTAGGAGTGGCCATGTTCCTGGGATTGAAGACTGGGCATCCGGTCAGAAAAAATATTGATATTTTATTGAGAGATACGGTCATGAGCAAATCCTCTAATTTTTATATATGGGCCCCCTAATGGGGGTTTACAAGTTCGCTAGATTTCTGGCTAGTTCACTTAACTCTTTCTTTATGGTTTCCATCTGTTTTTTTAATATGGGTATATCTCTTTTTATTATTTCCCAAACAACATCGAAATCAATTCTAAAATATTGGTGTATTATCTTGTCTCTTGTCCCGGCAATATCTCTCCATCCAACCAGAGGATATTTATCCTTTATTTTCTTAGATATATTCTTAATTGCCTCTCCAATTATTTCGATTCTTCTTATTGTTGCATCTCTTAAATCCAAATTCTTTTCAAAATCTGCCCTGGATATACTCCTTGTTGAATTTTCAATTAATTCAATCTGCTCCAATATCTCATTCAAATAAAATATTTCATCTCTTTTCATATTATTCTTATTTCTTCCCTTAAGATTTTTTGTTTTAATCCCGGATGTATTCCCTTATAACTCAGCAAATCAACCCTTTTCCCAAGCGCCTCTTCAAGATCTAATTGTAACCCGAAAAACCTGAACCCCATATTTTTTGTCGGCTTAATCAATATATCAATATCACTATTCTTTTTCTGTTCTCCCCTAACATAACTGCCGAATATCCCGGCTTTTTTTATATGATTTTTTATTAATACTCTTTTGATTTTAGGTATAAATTTGTTTATTGGCCCCAATTGAACTTTCTGTTTTGAGATGTTTAATTTTCTATCTGCGCTTTGTTCTTGCATTAATAATTTGTCTTTAGACAAATCCTTCCCCAAATAAATTCTTCTCTTCAGCACTTTGCTGTCTTTCCTTATAGAACGCACCCTATAATAGTATTTTTTTCTATTTCTTTCCTTGATTTCAGTATATGCCATGAGTATTATACGTCTACATTATTTATAAGTCTTTCTATGTAGACGTGCAAATGCTAGTTAAAAGAAAAAATAATTGCTCCGGCCGGGATTTGAACCCAGATCTTCAGCGCGAAAGGCTGAGGTGCTTAGCCGGATTACACTACCGGAGCATTTCTTTAAATTGATGTGGGCCCGATGGGATTTGAACCCACGACTTCCGGCTCTCTTAGCCGTCCAGATTTTGCCTGGTTGGTCATATAAGACTTGCACATTAACAAAAGTTAATTCGGTGCTCCACCAGGCTAAGCTACGGGCCCGTCAATGCCACTTTAAACTTTTTCTGCCCAATATATAAAGCTTTTGAAGTTTATCTAGAATAATATTTTGTGCGACTGCACCATGCTTAAACTCATGCTTATGCTCTGTAAATTTTTAAGCTTGTTTTTCAGCAGAGCCAAATGTATCTCTTCTGCTTTCTTCAAGACAAGAAACAGTTTTTTTGCGTCTTTTATGGCTGTCTTTTTTGCCAGCATTGCATAGAACGGAGCGTCTCTTTTTTCTATTTTTATTGCAGTTTTTATGATGTTCATGTCACCTACAATGCTGCTTGAAGTATGATTGAACTTTAGCTCTTTCTTTTTGAACATTTGTTTTGTTGGGATTTTTGATATCTCCTTTGCATTCAATTTTCCAATCTTATTCAGTTTTTTCATCTCTTTTTTCAATAGCTCAAAATGCCCTTCTTCTGCTCGTGCAAGGAATAAAAGAACTGCTTTTCCATCAGGGCTTATTATCTTGCTTGCGCTGTTCTTATATACAGCAATCCTGCTTAGTTCCAATGACTTTGCTTGTGCCAATAGCAAAAGAAGTTTCCCTTTTTGGTTTGCTGTTTTGCCTTTGTTATTGATTTAAAATCACCCATTATATTTATGGCATTAGAATATTTAAACCTATCTGGCGCTGTTTGCATTTTGTGTAGACCTTTAATAATCTAGCAAGGTTTTTATACTGTACTCGCTTAAAATATATAAATGGCGCATATTTTTGATAGCGATGACATTGGCAAAAGAGTGTTGCTTTGTATAGATATAAATAAACCGAATTTTAAATGGCAAGAAAATGACGTTTATGAAGTGCCTTATGAATCCGTTGTGAGCTATAGATTTATCCAGAAGATAAATTTCATAGGAAAGACCTTGCCAAAGATTCGAGATACCTCGTCAGTTCTTAAAAAAGTCGATCCCCTATTGATTGGCAAGGCTTTGGGTGCAGAATATGTGAATCTTGAGTGCGATATACTTGAGGCCAATAAAGATTACATTCTGGTTAAATTCCTGCGCAGTTACTAATATTTTCTAAAATTGCGAACATCTGTTGAATAAGTATGCAAGAGCCCATTCATAATCATAAAAGTTGGGCAGAGGGGGATTTGGACCCCCGACACTCCATCTGGTTAGTCTTCGCTATTACCAGTTCACGGTCTTCAGCCGTGTGTTCTCCCAGGCTGAACTATCTGCCCCCAATTTTATGCGTTTGTTTGTTGTATAAATAACTTTGCTTATAGCTTGCTTTAGTAGAAAAGTATATAAAGATAAAAAGAGATTTTTGATTGCCATGAAAAATATAAAAATTGAAGAGGATTTATGGGAAGCACTTATGAAGATGAAAATAGAAAATAGAAGCAAAAATATAAGTGAAGTAATAAAAGAACTCCTGCAAAGATCAAAAAAATGAAAGACTTATTTTGCAAAATAATCCAAATGAATACTTATGTCTATGGGCAAGGAAATTATTTTAGATCATTAAGAACAAAATCCAAAAACAATCAAAAAGGATTAGCGGGTCTAATAAAACTTGACCTCTCTTGTATAGTTGACGGGGAAGGAAACAAAACAGGAATTGCTTTAAAACATTTTATTGAGTTAGGAAAAATTATTGGCATTAACGAAGAAAAAATACTGGAGGATTTAAAATACGCCAAAATGCGGTTTTTGGGCTCTTCTTTATTTTTTTGTTTAGATGACTATGGAAAAATTTTATTTAATGATCCTAAAATACAACGAGAACAATTTGAATTAGATGTATGGAAAACAGATTTTCGTGTGATTATATCGGATTTGATGATTGACAAAATAAAAGATACCTTGACACGATTGAGTGGCCCGTATTTTATGTATAAAATAACAGGCATAACACCAACAATTTATTATCGGTTATGTGCTAGAAAAGGTATAGGGGTTCATAGTTACTATAATCTTATAAGATTTTTAGGCTTTGATTTAGTGGAAGCTGAAAATGCAATTTTAAAAGTGACGTATTTCGGTTGCAATAAGGAATATGCTTTTATCAAAAAAGTTAATCCATTGGTTTTTAGGGTGGCTTGCCATGTAATTGGCGATGGCAGCAATCCCTCGAGGAATACCTTCCGATGGATACAAAAAAATAAAAACTCTGGTGGTATGATAACATTAATTAAGCACATAACAAACACATATCCAAAAACAATTCAGCCCAAAGATTGCGATTCTAATCATATTACAATAGTTGCTTATTTTTATAGATTACTTAAGTATGGGATGAACATAGATATGAAAGCAATAAAATCTGCAAAGACAATAGGCACTTTTTTAACACTACCTAAAGATTATCTTATACAACTTTTGGCTGCATTTATAGTTGATGAAGGATGCATTCGGTCTAAAAATGCTAAGTCATTAATCCTATCTCAATCAAAAGAAGATGTATTGATGGAGTTTGTCAAAATATTAGATAAGCTTGGCTATGAGCATTCCGGTATGCAAAAAGAGATTTCAAATCCAGATCTAAAAAAATATGCCAATTATACTATGTTCAGGGTTAATATCTATGCTAAAGGAGTATTTAAATTTTATAATGACCTACAGGGCCTAATATCGCAATATGGTCCATTGGCAGGATTATGGCACAAGCAAGACAAATTGGAAGAATACATTAGAACCTGCAGATGTACTAAAGGAATACAAAATAGTAACCTTGTAAATAAGAAAACTTTATTAGATTTGCCTATTGCATGTATTGGTTGTCAAAATGATTGAACCAAAAATTAAGGAAAATAGATGGATGAAGGAGCTTGAAAAACCCATATACGAAGAGTGGAAAAGGTCAAAAATCTATCGATTTAATAAAGATTCAAAGAAGAGAGTATACTCTATCGACACACCACCGCCATATATCAATGTGCCCATACATATCGGCCAGGCAACAACTTATGTATTGATGGATATGTTTGCTCGATATCATAGGATGAAAGGTTATGAAATCCTTTTTCCATTGGGTCTTGATGAAAATGGATTGCCAATAGAGATTGCAACAGAAAAGAAATTTAATGTAAAACTAACTGGGGTGCCAAGGGAAAAATTTATAGAAATGTGCAAAAAACTGCTCAATGAAGCAGGAACTGCAACAGTCGATTCTTTCTTAAAATTAGGGATGAGCTTCAATTCTTTTGATAAAGGAAATAATATAGGGGATGTCTATGAAACGGACTCACGCGATTATAGGGCATTAACACAAAGCACATTCATAGACTTATGGAAAAAAGGCATTATTTACGAAGATGAAAGAATAAGCAATTGGGATCCTGAACTGCAGACTACAATAGCTGATTCTGAGATAGAATATAAAGAGATGCTCACATGGTTTAATGATATAAGGTTCAAGGTGAAAGAAACTGGTGAAGACATAATAATAAGTACAACAAGGCCCGAATTAATATGCAGCTGTGAGATGGTGATATTTA
>CAZBFA010000002.1:0-8282 GCA_964491045.1 Candidatus Woesearchaeota archaeon | reverse complement strand
TTGGACAATAGGTATAAACATCTAGCAGGAAAAACAGCCATAACTCCGATGTATAACAAAGAAGTTCCGATAAAGCAGCACAGTTATGCGGATATGGAGAAAGGAACGGGCTTAGTTATGATGGCTTCAATGGGTGATCTGGGGGACATAAGATTTTTCCGTGAAATGAATATAGATCCAATCATTGCAATAGAAAAAGATGGCACTATGAACCACCATGCCGGATTTTTAAGGGGATTAAAAGTAAGGGATGCCAGAAAAAAAATAATAGAAGAGCTGCGTCAAAAAGGGCTTTTGGCTGGCCAGACTCAAATCAATCACAAAACCCCGGTATCTGAAAGAAGTGGCATGGAAATAGAATTTATAGAGATGAAGGAATTTTATTTAAGACAGATGAACTTAAAAGAAACAATGTTAAATATCGCTAATAAGGTGAACTTCTATGCCCCAGAATCAAAACAAATCTTAACAAACTGGATAAATTCAATTGCAATTGACTGGCCGCTTTCAAGAAGGAGATATTATGCAACTGAAGTCCCTCTATGGTACTGCGAAAATTGCAATCATATTATACTTCCTGAAAAAGGCAGCTATTATCAACCATGGAAAGAAAATCCGCCTATAAAGGAATGCCCAAAATGCAAATCTAACAAATTCATTGGTGAAACAAGAGTGTTTGATACGTGGTTTGATTCATCAATTTCACCTTTGTATATATTAGGGTATGAAAGGGACACTAAATTTTTTAAGAAGAATAATGTCTGCTCTTTGAGGCCGCAAGGCAAAGAAATAGTCAGAACATGGCTTTACTATACCTTATTAAGGGGATATCTTGCAAGAGGAAAACCAATATTCAAAGATGCATGGATAAATTACCATATCACTGATGAAAAAGGCCATAAGATGTCAAAATCGAAGGGCAATGGCATTGATCCAAGGGAAGTTATAGAAAAATTTGGTGCAGAACCATTTAGGCTGTGGGCGGCAATTGAAGGAAATCTTGAAAAGACAGATTTCAAATGTTCTTTAGAGAGAATAGACGGCGCCAGCAAAACAATAACTAAGCTCTGGAATATAGCACGCTTTATATCAATGTTTCCGGAAAAAAACAAGCCAAAAAAAGTTTTAGCATTGGATAGATGGATAATAAACGAATTAAATGCGATAATCATTCTGGCAAATGAGAGATATATTCAATATGATTTTCATAATCCTGCGATTAGTTTAAAGCATTTCATCTGGGAACCATTTGCATCACATTATTTGGAGTTGGTAAAAGCCAGAGCATATAATCAAGACAATTCATTCACAAAAGAAGAGCAAGATTCTGCATTATACACCCTGCATTATTGTTTGGACCAAATATTGAAATTGTTGGCGCCCATAACCCCCATGGTTGCTTACTCTATATATCGGCAATTAAGGCAAAAAGACATTCATTTCGAAAATTTTGCAAAGCCAACAAAGGCAAAAAAACAGGATTTTGCGGCAGAAGAACTTATAGAAATCAATAAAGGCATATGGAAATTAAAGAAAGATAGCAATATGTCTCTAAAAAGTGAGATTAAAAAAGCCAGCATACATGAAAAGTTTAAAGTTATTCAAAAGGACATTAAGGCAACACATAATATAAAAGAATTGAGTTACGGCGAGTTTAAAATAAACTTTTGACAACTCTTATAAACAAGAAATTCCAATTTCATAATCATGGATGTAGCGCAAAAATACAAGCTTGGGAAATTCATAAAGGAACTTGAAAAGATTAGAGGCCGGCATACTGAATTGGTTTCTGTTTATGTCCCAGCTGGCTACGATTTAAACAAGATAATCGGCCATTTGCAGCAGGAGCAGAGCACTGCAATGAACATAAAGGATGCAAGAACCAGGAATAATGTCCAGGATTCATTGGAGCGGTGCATTCGTCATTTAAGATTGTACAAGCAAACCCCTGTTAATGGCCTTGCGATATTTGCGGGCAATGCTTCTGACCAGGAAAACAAGATTGACATAAGAGTGTGGAGCATAGAGCCTCCAGAGCCATTGAACTTTAGGGTTTACAGGTGCGACCAGACATTTGTTCTAGAGCCTTTAAGAGAGATGCTTGAATACAAGGATGTTTACGGCTTGATTGTTCTTGACAGGAAAGAAGCAACCCTTGGCTTTTTGAAAGGGCCGTCAATTGTAAGCACAGTCACGATGCATTCGGCCGTTCCTGGAAAGACAAAAGCTGGCGGCCAGTGCCTGATGCCTGATACATCTGTTGAGCTTGATGATGGCCAGTTTTCTGCAATTGCAGACATTGAAGTTAACGACAAGGTTAAGTCATATGATTTTTCAAAAAAAGAATTTGTGGTTGGCACTGTCATGGACAGGTGGGAAGTTGCAAAAGATGGTTTTCTGGAATTGGCAGTTGAAGAGGAATTTATCTGCGCTTCTGCTGATCATCTATTCTTCTTGAAGGATGGAAGCGAGAAAAAAGCTGGCGAATTGACAAATGTGGACGTTCTTTTAAACGAAGATGCAAAGCCTGTAAAAATAAGGAAGATAACAAAAAAGCAGGAAGAAGTTTCGATGATAGACCTGAATGTTGACAAGGGGAATTTCTTTGCAAATGGCATATTAGTCCATAATTCAGCTGCAAGATTCGCTCGAATAAGGGAAGGCGAGGTCATAGAATTTTTCAAGAGGATTGCTGAGGCGGCAAACAAGGAATTCTTGGGCCTGAAAAATCTCAAGGGGATATTAATTGGGGGCCCTGTTCCGACAAAAGAGGAGTTTTTTGATGGTGCTTACCTGAACACTGAATTAAAGCGAAAAGTTCTTGGCTTGAAGGACATTGGTTATACAGATGATTCTGGATTGCATGAGCTGGTTGAAAAAGCCAAGGATTTGCTGGCAAAGGAAATCATCATGGAAGAAAAGGAGATAATGAACAGGTTCTTTGAGATGCTTGCAAGAGAAGAAAACAAGGTTTCTTACGGCAAGGCCAGTGTTGAAAAATCTTTGGAGCTTGGCGCTGTTGATACTTTGCTTCTGTCAGAGAGTCTTAGCGACGCAGATATAGAAAAATATTCAATAATGGCTGACAAGATGGGCAGCAAGGTAAGGATTATTTCTGTTGAAACCCGCGAAGGCGTCCAGTTAAGGGACATGGGCGGCATTGCCGCAATCTTGAGATACGCGATTTACTGAGAATTTAGTTTAGTGTAACGCTGCTTATGAGAAATTTGCCCTTAGATGATACCTCCTATTACCTCTCGTAGAAACATTTATATAGTACTGTTTCATAAATGAAACATATGGTTCATAATAAAAACAATCTCGAATTAGAAATAATCTTAGTTTTATTAAATAATAAAATCCATTTAAGAGAAATCGCCAGAATTCTCAATGAATCGCATTCTACAGTTTTAAGAAAGATTAATGAGCTCAGACGGGAAAATATTTTAGATTATAGAAAAGAAGGCAAAAATAATCTGTTTTTTATTAAAAATAATTTAAAAGCCAAAAATTATGTTTATTCTGCTGAAATCCATAAATTAAACAAGGCATTAAAGAAACATCCCGAATTGTCCATAATATTTGAAGATATCAAGAAGAATTTCCCAAAAGGGATGATAATTTTGTTTGGAAGTTATGCAAAAGGCAACCCTAAAGAAGATAGTGATATTGATATTTATTTAGAGACTAATGATAATGGAATTAAAAACAAAGTAAAAGAATTAAATTCAAAATTAAGCATTAAAATAGGCGGATTTGACACAAAATCTTTATTAGTAAAAGAGATTATAAAAAATCACATAATCATCAGGGGTTTGGAGGATTTTTATGAAAGAGTTGACTTTTTTAAAGAAGCTTAAGAAGAAGAGGGTGATTGCGTTAGTTGAGCCTTCTGAAGAGATGAAGTCATCTTATCTAATCAAAGCAGAAAACTGCCTTAAATCTGCCAAGATATTATTCCAAAGTCAGCTTTATGAGAATTCAACATCCGAATCTTATTATTGCATGTATAATTCCGTGCTAGCCCTATTATTTAAAATCGGGATTAAATCTGAGAGTCATTCCGCTTCTATAATCTTGTTTGATAAGTTGTTTAATAAGCCCGACTTGACAAAAATAGTTTATTGGGCTAAGGGAGAAAGAATTGACAAGCAATATTATATAGAAACTCAACAAATAGCTAAAGCGACAAAAGAATCATGCAATGAAATGTTATTAAAAGCTGAAGATTTTTTAATAAAAATTAAGCTTTTGATAAATGAAGTCAGTAATGAAAAAATAAATTCTGCCAGAGAAGAGTTTAACAAATTAATACGATAAATTAACCATTTAGTTTAACTATCTATTGGCAAAGCTGACAAGATGGGCAGCAAGGTAAGGATTATTTCTGTTGAAACCCGCGAAGGCGTCCAGTTAAGGGACATGGGCGGCATTGCCGCAATCTTGAGATACGCGATTTACTGATTCTTTCTCAAAACACTATCACTATAAATAAAAAAAGAAAAAGATAAATAAAAATTTACTTTGATTCTTTAATCTGTGTCTCAAGGTTTGCCGCTCTTTCATTTATATCTTTTAGCTTTTCTGGCCGTATTGCTGTAATTTCATCTAACCTTTTGTAATTTCCATTTTCTTGTTGCAAGAATATGGTTCGATAGGCTCCATCATTAGATACAACAACATAATCAGCTTTTCCATCGCCATTTAAGTCTGTACTGTATAATCTTGCAGGTCGCGTATTATATATGGCTCCCTCCACAGCACAAACTGTAGGTAGACCCACTACTAAACCTGATCCAATCCCGATTACACAACTCCATAACCATATCTTTGTATCCCAACTCAGTCTTCTCATTTGATATACCTCACTTCGTTTCTTCAACCTTCTTTTCAATGCCCGACACTTTTTCTTCTATGCTTTTGATTTTTTCTTCAATCTGGCTTAATGCTTTAGCCTGCGCTTCTACATTAACTTCGTCCAGTCTTTTGTAGGTTCCATCTTCCTGCTGCAGAAATATTGTTTGATATTCACTATCATTTGATATGACCACATAGTCTTTTTTTTCATCTCCATCCAAATCAGCAGCATATAAAATTGCTGGGCTGGCACCATATGCCCCAACCCTTTTTCCTTCATTTATGCCATTATATTCGGCTAATATTAGCTCTTCCTGCTTTTTTTTAACATTTAGGTATGAGCTATACACATATAAGCTAGCTACGCCGCCAATGAAACCAACAATTGCAATGCGCTTTAAAGTCTTTTTTACTTCCATTTTCAACCATCTATTGCAAGATTTACTTTAGTTCTTTAATCTTATTTTCAATGCCTGCGGCCTTTTCTTCTATGCTTTTTATTTTTTTTCTATCGGGCTTAATGCTTCGGCTTGTTTTTCAGCCTTGACTTCATCCAGTCTTTTGTAAGTGCCATCTTCCTGCTGCAAGAATATAGTTCGATAGGCTCCATCATTAGATACAACAACATAATCACTTTTTCCATCTTCATTTAAATCTGCAGTATATAATTTTGAAGGGTTTGCCTTATATATGCCCTCATTTATTGCACGAGCTACCCTAATTTCTTGCCTTCTTTGATTGTCTTTTGCAACCAAATATGTGGCATAACCGCTACCGATAACCATAGTGCTTAAGATAGTATAGCCTAAAACTTTTTTTAATGTCTTTTTTATTTCCATTTTTAATTCCCCCATTGTTATTATAAAACGTTGCAATGTCCTTGATATGAAATTTTATAAGCCTTTCTAATGGCTATTTTTGAAAGTTCTTCGTGCCGAAGAAGGTTAATGCAATAAAAAAAGAAAAAATAAGCTTTAGCCTTATTGGGCTTCAAGCCTCATCTCGTTGAAGTTTAATGTTACTGTAACAGAGCCGCCAGTCTTTGTTATTGACCTTGATTCAGTCAATGTCAGGCCTTCCGCATTTGTTGCAGTTATAAGGTAATTCTTGTTGACCTCTGCCTTGTCAAATGTCAATGGCGAAACTCCGCTCATAACATCAACGCCTGCCCTTGAGATCACTACATCAAGGCCAGATGGCATTGTTTTAATCATCATAGTGCCTGTTTTTGCCGCTCTTTCTTTGTATGCAGCTAATCCAGTGCAGCCAGCCAGAAATAGGACTAACATCAACATTGCAGCCAATGCTATTTTTCTCATTTGCTTTCCACCTCTCGTTTTTTTAAAATTATTAAAATCCAATGTTTATAGGTACGGCTTGCTTGTTTTTAAGCTTTTCTGTGAAATAAGGCTGGTATTTTTGCCTGTTAGAAGTGGTAAATGGCGGGCCAAGAATGCCAATCTTTGCTTGATAATCTGTCTTCAATTATATAAATATCGTCCCCGGCAGGATTCGAACCTGCAACCTACTGCTTAGGAGGCAGTTGCGCTATCCAGATTGCGCTACAGGGACATAAGTAATTTATTATACTTTGCAATGTGTTTTTGATTACTTGACCCTATTTCATTCATCCACTTTAGCGTTTGTTTCACGCCATAGGTATTTAGCCTATATTGTCTTAATTTAGGTTCGAAACCAAGGCTTTTTAAATATCTTTCTATTTGCCTCAACAAGTAAGGTGCTTTCATAGTGATATTTATACTGGCATATGGTTTATGCTCGCCCGTTCTTAAATCAAAATACCCGTCTGTATCAAAAATACCTCTGACAACATATTTCATCTTTTTGGAGTCTTTTGCTATGTTTTGCATGAATAAAAGATAGTTTTTATCTAATATTTTATGCCCACTGATGCCTACCCACCAAAGATTTCTCTTTTCTCTGTAGTTATAAGAGAGTGCACTTAACCAACCATCTCCTAATAATGCGCCATAAAACTCTAAAAATAAAGGATTATCTATGTCTATTTTAAAATTCTTTCTTGCTTTTCTCTCTCTTATTAGCAAGCTTTTTTTGCCGCCCATTGATTGTCTATTATGTATCTCATTGGCGCCATATTTTTTAATGAGCACCTTGTAAGTAATTTTTCCACCCTTGATTTTTCCCCAATTATCTGCTTTTTTATCAATCATATTTAGTTTAAGATTTGTTGGGATGATAATCTCATCAATATATCTGTTTTCCTTATAGAACCATTTTTTAATTGTGTAATAAGGTTTGTGCAGCTTGACGGAAAGTTCTTTTATATTTTTTGCATTATATCTCTTTTTTAGGTAATCAAGCAGTTTTATTTTTGATTGTTTATCCAACAATATTCTCATATGAGGATTATGTTTTTATATTATATGAATATTTCTCTATCCAAGCTGAGCTAAAGGCCCATAAGAATTAAGCAAATAGTGCCTTATTTAAATTTAAGCTTTCAGCTCGATTTTTTTGTTCTGCTCAACAGCGTCAGAAATAGTCCTGCCAGACTTGCTTTTCCTGTTTATCTTTATGATACCCTTTTTGGATGATGAAGCTGTCAGCAGGAACTGCCCATTTACATATATGTCGGCGTTCATGTTTGGCTCTGTATATATCAATATATGGTTTCCGTGCTTTTCAATGCTGAATTCAGTGTTATTGTTTCTTTCTGCATTGCTTGTTTCTCCTTTGCCTTCTTCAAGCTCTTCTATGTCAATGCCAATCCCTATCTTTCTTTCAATCTCGGCTATTGTTTTTCCTTCCTTGCCTATGATTTTTCCAATGTCCTCTTTTGGGACTTTAACAACTGCCTTATGCTCACCGATTATCTCGGCAACAGCCATGTTTGTATACTTTCTGAATTCATTTTCAATCTGCCTTGCCGCTAAGCTCTTTGCAGGGCTTGTTTTTGCAGCAGCCCCGCCAACAGGTATTATCACCGTTTCTTCGCCATAAGAATAAATTTCATATTCCGGCTTGTTTGTCAGGAAATCAATAACTTTAAAAACAGGCCTTGCCAAATCAGCTTCTGTCATTCCATTAGGCACTTTCACAGTCATTTTTAATGTCAGTACTTTTCCAATGTTTCCCTTGTCAACAAATATTACTGTATCTAAAACGCTCGGTATCATTCCTGTTTCAAGCCTCCCAATGAACCTCTGCACAGCATCTATTGGTGAAGCAGAATGCAATACGCCCAAGCAATTTGAGCCTGCCAGTCTTAAATCCGTGTACAGCTTGAAATCCGGCGTGTCCCTTATCTCATCAAAAATTATATTGTCCGGCCTTGACAAGAATAAAATATCATGTATTTCCTGGCTTGACGTGAAGTTCTTGCTATATTGTGTTATCTCATCCGGCAGTATCAAGTCTCTTGGCGATTCAACTGTTTTTACAAT
>CAZBFA010000001.1:33799-34022 GCA_964491045.1 Candidatus Woesearchaeota archaeon | reverse complement strand
TGCCAATGTTTTTTGCAGACTCAAACAACTTTTCTATTTCTAATCCTGGCAGGAGCGGCTTTCCCTGAACAACTTTTATGTTGGAATAAACAGCAAAGTCAAAGAACCAGGCTTTGTTGTAAATTGATATGTTTGCCTTGTCTTTTTCTACGAGCTCTCCATTTTTTATCGCAAACTTGACGTCCATGATCACTATCCATTAAGTTTCATTCTTTCAATTCCT
>CAZBFA010000001.1:28365-33717 GCA_964491045.1 Candidatus Woesearchaeota archaeon | reverse complement strand
CACGGCGATTTGCGCAAGCTGGTTAAGAAATTCCGTCCATGATCACTATCCATTAAGTTTCATTCTTTCAATTCCTTTTCTTGCTTTCTACAGCGCATTTTTAAAGATAATTTCTTTAGTAATCTCAATCAATTCTTTGCACATTTCTATTAATGCATTAAGTTTTGCTTTGTCAAAGGAGAGTTTTGTGCTGTAGGTATAATCTTCCCTCATTTCAATGATGCTATCTTTCTTTTCTTCCTCACTTTCCTTATATTTAAAGATATCAATAAAACGTGTATCAATGTCTATTTTACCTTCTTCTTTTAAATATTCCATTAAAGCTATGCTGCAAGTTTGATTGCCGGATTCATAACCAAATTTTGCAGCGATTGCAAGGAAGCAATGATACATAGAATAAAAAACAGTGCTTACGCCAACATCCATAAAATTTCCTTTTTTTAAATATTCTGTAACTTCCAGCTCATGCTCTGCCTTTTCGATATGCTCCTTAGCTTTTTCTAAAGCAGGTTTTATCTTGAGTAAACCCCTATGCTTTGCCCTCTTTCCTTGTTTTTTGCACTCTTCGATTTCTCTTTTGGCTTTATTCAAGCACCAATTAAGATGTTTAGATGCCCGTGACATTTTTTATTATCTCCACATATTTATCTTGGCCATAAAGAATAATGGCATTTTTAACTATATCTATTGCAGATTCTTTTTTTTGCCTGATATTTTGCAAAAGATCATTAGCTGTCAGCTCAATTAGATGTATCTTTTTTGGAAGTATTCGCTGTTTTTTCTCCATTATTCTGAGCACTTCCTTATATTCTGTTTTTCTTATGACCGCCATAATATCAATGTCATTTGCCCGAGCATAATTCTTTATTACAGAGCCATATATCATTATTATTCTGTCTTTTTTAGATAACTCCCTGAACTCCTCTTTCCATCTCTTAAAGTTATTAGCCTCATCGACCAGAAGAAAGGCAATAAGTTTCCTCACATACTCATCTTCTAAGTTTAGCTTGTAGATTATTGATTTTCCAACCTTGCTATCGACCAGCAGATTTTGTTTGAGAAGTCTTTTAAATATCTTCTGCGCCCCAACATGACTTATATTCAAAATCTTGCTTATAGAGTTGGCATTATAAAAATTAGTAAAATCTTTAAACAAAATGAGCAATGCTTCCTTTTCCTTTTGCGTTAAATTTACAATATTAACCTCAAGTTACTATATAGAAACTTTTAGTTACTATTTAAACTTTTTGTTTTTAAATTTTCTTTGCTGATAGGCAAAAACAGACGACTCTTCTCTAATCCTGCATTTAAAGTCTCAAAAGTCTCGGAGATACTGCACAGCATGAGCTGTTGCTTGTCTTTTTCTATGAGTGCTCCATTTTTTATCGCAAACTTGACGTCCATGATTATTGACCATCAATTTTTATTTTTTCTATTTCTTTCTTGAGAGATGGCAAGTCTTTTTTTATTATGTTCCATACTCTGTCCATGCTGATCCCAAAATAAGCGTGGCTTAAAACATCGCGAAACCCAGCAATTTCTCTCCATGGAACATGCGCATATTTTTCTTTTAAAGAATCTGGAATGCCTTTAACGGCCTCTCCGATGATTTCTAAGCTCCTTATTATGGCATTTTGTTTCAGCTTATCGACAGCAAATTTCTCTTTTGTCAGGCCTTTTGAAAAGGATTCTATATCATTTATGCTTTCCAAAATGTCTTGAATGAATAGATTAACGTCCCTTTTCATAGTATTTTAACTTCCTCGTTTAAGATGCGATTTCGAATTAAAGGTTTAAGGGCAGGATACTCCACTAGATCTACTTTTTTTCCAAGAACATTCTCTAACTGTAATTTTAATCTGATAAAACCAAACAAACTCATCTTTTTATCACCAATTTTAACAACTATATCAATATCGCTGTTCTTTGTTTGTTCCCCTCTTGCATAACTGCCAAATATGCCTGCCTTTTTTATGTTATATTTATTTAATACTCTCACTATCTTGCGCTTGATCTTCTTAATCTCCATATTTTTTTTAATTGCATTTTTAGGCAGCAGAATTTCGTCAGCCTTGTTTTCTTTTTTAGAAAGTTCCGATGGTGATAGGTCATGGCCAAGATAGACCCTTTTTTTGGATATTTTACTGACCTTTCTAATGGAGATTACCCTATAATAATACGTCCTTCTGTTAATCTTTCTTTTCTCAGTATAGGCCATAATATTATTGTGTCTACATTACTTATAAATTTTTCTGTAGACATAAAAATAGTATTTGTCCTGTTTGCAGCCATGAGCTTTGTGGCTTGTTGCTTCTTTTTTTAACTTAGTTTACCTAAATCATGCTGATGTTGCCCGATGGGGCAAAAATGCATGCTTCATTATAGATATACTTTTAAATCTGCACAGCATTAATCAATAAAAAAGAGGTAGCATGAAAACAGATCCGATAAAGAGGGCATTGGAATTAAGAAAAACTCTGGTTCTAGACGACAAGGTTTTGGCTGCGGATTTTACCGGAACATTGGAAGGTATTGATACCTCTCGAGTCATAGGATTAATGCCTCTTATCGGGACAAACTGCTATCCATTCAGGACAAAGGTCAATATCAAAGAGCTTGATTATCTCGCTTCAAAAGAGTATAATGCTCCTTTTTTTGACGTGCTGAACAAATCTGACAAAGAGATAGAAGATTTTGTAAAGAAGCAGGACTTTGACTTTCCACTATGGTACAAAAAAGAGGCAGATTTCAAGATGAACGA
Organism: Candidatus Woesearchaeota archaeon; assembly: GCA_964491045.1. GTDB lineage: Archaea > Nanobdellota > Nanobdellia > SCGC-AAA011-G17 > JACPNG01 > CAZBFA01. The sequence continues at coordinate 30,956 of CAZBFA010000001.1, read as the reverse complement.
AGTGCAGTTTTATAATGTGCCATTTATTCTGCAGGTGGCTGGATGCAATTTTCATGATGGCAGTTCTTTGGGAGGATGCTGGTACTGCTTTGTAGATGACAAGAGCAACGACGGAAAGCCTGGCGCAGGAAAAATATATCTTGGTGCTGATGAGACTATTGAAAGCATGCTTGATGCAAGAGAAAAGATAAAACAACAATATGCAGAAGCTGGCCAAAAAAATGATTTAAGAGTCTTAAGAGTTTCTGGCGGCGAACCAACAATTGCGCTGGATTGGATACTTAATCTATGGAGAAAAATTACTAAAAAAAACCTTGATTTTGCAGGCCATCTTGACAGCAATCTTTCAACTGCGAAAGTTGTTGATTATTTTGAGAGCAAGGGCATTTTTGAGAAGCATATACTTGAAAAACTGGCTGAATATCCAATAAAAGTTTTAACAGCCATAAAAGGGGTTGATGAAATTGGATTGAAGAGCAATGTGCAGTCTGAAACTACATTGGAAGACCAGGAATATTCCATCAAAAGGTTCATCAAAGCAGGATTTGACATATTTCCTGAGATGTACAATCCAAATCCAGAAACACTGAAAGGATATCTTGAAATGATGGACCATATGATTGAAAATTTCTCCTTAAGGATTCATGTCGGGCCATTAAAGATATACCAGCCAACTGCAAGCAGGCTTTCATTGGAGGCAAAAAGGACTGGCGTGGAAAAAGAAGAGTTCATAAGCACGCGCAAAATCTCATGGGATGAGAATTATAAAAAAAGCCGTGAAGTGTTAAATGAATATCTGCAGCAAAGGTATGGTGTTGGCTACAAAGATGCAGTAAGGGCAGATGTAAAAATTAGAGTCAAATGATGATTTTAATTAGATAAATTCCTAATCTTAAAGTGGTGGCAAAACATAAGATTTATAAATAAGATGGTTCTCTTTTTTGGTCATGGCACAATTGATTAAAGAAGGTTCAAGCAACAGCCGTCCTTTGGGGTGCGTTTTGGGCCCTGCAGTTGGAATTGCAGGACTAGTTGCAACATTCGCGCTAGGACCAATTGATCTTGGCAGGTCTGTGTATAATCAGATAATTGGTGATACTCCTATTCTTAAGAGAGAGCTTTTAGACTATTCAAGAATAGATATCCAAAGGAAGCATCCAGATTATAGTGATCTGGAAATTGAAACAGAGCTTGCACATGAATTAGGTCATACGCGCTATACACTCGAACTTGATGCAGGCACACATAAAATTGACCCGCAGGAAATTAGCATTGAAAAACTGTGGGATGCATCTGAAGACCATGCAAGGTCACAATATCAAAGATGGATATGGCCTTCTTTGGATGAATAAATGCTGATTAGATGAAAATAAACATAATGGAGGCATAAAATGGGGAAAAAAGATTTAAAGTTAAACAAAAATGATATGGAAAAAATAATAAGATTAACGAAGGAATTTTCAAATGAATATCAAAACAAACTTAAGAAATATGGTTTTTATATGTCTACCGGATTTAGCTACTCTCCTAAAGACAAAAACACGTCATTAGAGGTTAGGCTAGTACCCATCAAAGATTCAACAGGCCAAATGATTCCAGATCCAGCTTTATTTGATTGGGTTAAACTTGGGGTCTTGCCATCAGAGTATTCTGGGCGAAAAGTAAATGTGAGATATGTTGGCGAAATAACACCATATTTATTAAAGGGAGAACAAAATGAATAAACTGCAAAAAACACTCGGGCTTGGGGCATTGGTAATGGGATTAATTGGATGTAATGATAATAAAAGTCAAGTTGAATATCAAACAATCGTTGGTAAGCCATTAAGTGCTAAGATAGTTATTCCTGGTGGTAGCTGTGGCGGAGTATTAAGCATCTTACTTGATGTTGAGGGCAAGGCCACATTAGCAATAACCAGGAATGCACATATTTTCTACTGTACTAGTAGTAGTAGTTTGGCACAGGGAGCCATGTTAGTAGAAAATGAAATTATGGATGGTGATAATGATAATATACAATTACTTGGTAAATATCGTGGTAACAAATTTGAAATTAAAAGCCTACAAGTTGATAATTACATAGTTGACTATCTGTGGTGAGAATTCAATCATCAGATAAACTGAATATTATGGGGCATAAAATGGGGAAAAAAGATTTAAAGTTAAATAAAGAGGTAACGCAAACTTACCCTGTTAAATGTAGGGGCAGGAATGATCTTGGGGAGGAAGTTCTTAAAGATTCAGTTAATGTTGAAGTTAAGATACACACTAGTCCTGGAAGCAACATAATTTCAAGCAATGTTAGGTGCCAATATAACACTGGCGGACATGGGCAAAGATGCAAAGCCACCCACCCAAATGTTGACAAAGTTGGAGAAGGCATTGGATGCCCCTATAGTTTAGACATACCCTATGCAATGGACAATGCCCAAAGGGAAGGGAAAGAATCATCAGCAAAAATAAGCGATTGTGAAAGAAGAATAGATGAATATATAAGGCAGGTTGATGCATTTAAGAAAAACAGGAGGAATTAAAAATGGATAAAAAAGAATCGTCTTCGATCGAGGATATACTTGGAAAGGCAGGGTTGA
>CAZBFA010000001.1:0-28355 GCA_964491045.1 Candidatus Woesearchaeota archaeon | reverse complement strand
TTTATGCAGAGCTCAAACACATAAAAACATTGCGTAATTCGAGAAAATTTGAGGATATAGATTATGGATATAAATCATGATTAAAATTTGTTTAATTTCTTGAGTTTTTGCTAATTAAAACTTCTTAGCAAAGATAAAAAGATTTATCATAGAAAACATCTGCACATTGATTAAATGTTTTAAGCATTAAGAAACTTGATTTTTTCTTCGTCATAAGCGAAAACATAATTTTTATCTTTTAAGGCCTTAATAATCTGGCTTTTATACCTGAAATCATGCAGCATTCTATGGTGGTTTGGGCATAAACCAACAAGATTGCTTTCTGTATTGTTCTTCTTATCCCCGTTTAGATGATGCAAATCCACAAAATTATTAAACCCGCAGATAGCGCATTTTTCTGTAATTTTTTTATATGCAGGCATATCCAATCCGTACCTTTTCTTATGATTATATGCTTTATTGGTGTCTAAATGGAATACAAAGTTATAGCAGCCAGAGCACAGATCTTTTGCATGAAGGGGCATTTCTCTTCCACATCTTTTACATACTATGAGTCTTGGTTTCCATAGAATCTTCTTATAACAGCGATAGCATAATCCTTTTGCTTGATGTTCTTTTTCCTCGCCACAATTCTGGCACTTAATAATTTTCATAATACGGAATAAGGGACGTTCGCATATATAATTATTTGTGCTAACTCCTTGATTAATACATTCGCACACAAAAAACAAACTACAGTTAATATTGGTTGTGCGAAGCTTTAGAGTATTTATTAGTTATTTTAGGCTTTTTTAGGGGTTTTCTATCTTGTCAACGCCTATGGCCAGCAATTCATAATCCCTATCTCTACCGAGAACTTCTTCAGCTGTAACTGACAATTTAGTGCCTGGTTTTATCTTTTGATCCAGGTCTTTTATGTCAAAAGTATTGCTGTAAAACCTGATTTTGAGGTCGTCCTTGTATGTGACAAACTTCATTGAGGGGTCTTTTACTGTAACCTGGTACCATGTCTCACTTCGCTTTTCTGACTCAACTGTGCCAGAGATCTGCCATAAATCCGTGCCCTTGCCAGTGCTGCTTAATAATGCCACTAAACTACCTGCCAAAAGCATGTTCTTTCCTAGACCCTTGATGCTTTGAGATAATGCCATGCTAAACCGAGATTATTCAAGGTTTATAAAGATTCACGAAGATTATTTTTCTAGAAAATCAGATATTGTGATTCTGGATACGCGACATGTTGGACCACAAAACAGGCCTTTATTAGGTTTAATTTTGGTATATTTTATAGGGATGCTTTTCTTTAACAAGACACTTGTTTCTGGTTTTGAACAATCAGGGCGCTTTTCAATAATTAAATATATGCTTTTCATTAACTCGCCATTTCGCCTTGCATCAAAGTTAATGCTAGTGATGTCTCCTTTTGTATTATCCAAACCTTTTGGATATATTATAAGCCGCCAAGATGGATTTCGAGAAGCTGTGTCTACATTAAACCTCTTTTGAACGATGTTCGGCCCTTTAAAATAACCATCTAAACAGCTATCATAAGACAATCCATTGACAGACACTATAAAATCTCTTGGTAGCAAAAGACCAGGAAGGTTAAAAGTGACCACATCACCACAGTCTACTTGGGTACAAGCAGGCCATAAGCTTACACCACCAAAAATGATTAAACCAACATAAATCAAAACAATCGCTATAGTAAAGGTCAGAACAGCCCCTATCCATAGGTATGTTTTATTCATTTTTTAATTAAAACAAGGCTTTTTGAGCCTAAATCACCATAAGGCTTATTAAATAGTTGCACCTTTAAATATGTATGTTTTTTTGGGTGAAAAAAAGAGAGTATGAGGAGTTAAGCGAGAAATTTGACAGAATACACTCTTCTTTGCACAGGTCATTTCTAAATGTTAAAACAGATATTACACATATTAATTCAAAAATAGACAAATTACATGATGGTCATAGGAGCAAAAATGCTGAATTATTCAGATTACAGGAGAGAATTGATCAATTAGAGTTATTGTTCAACGAGGCTTTCGGGGCAAACCAGAAAGACGAGAGGGTGTTTGGACAGCCGTTTGGACAAACACAAACGGACAGCCGTTTAAAACAACCATCTGTTGTTGTCCAAACAGGCAGAAGGGGGGATAAATGGACTAAAAATCTAACCCCTATGGAACGAGCCATAATAAGCATTCTGCTGAATAATGAAATGAAATTAACTTATGATGACTTGAGCATCATGGTGGGGAGAGACAAATCAACAATAAGAGGGCAAGTAAACAATATAAAACAAAAAAATGAGGGATTATTGATGGAATATATTGAAAGAAACGGGAAAAAACGCTTTTTTATTGATGAAAAACTGAAAAATGAGATCTTAAAGGAGAGAAATGCCCTAGTAAAAAAGGCCCAAAAATGAGATTTTATGGCATTTTTGATTATTTTGCATAAAAGTGAGAGTTAATCAAGACGCTTTTGATAAGGATCAATGCTGTAAAATGAGCTAATGAGAGCTTGTTTGTCTGTAGCTTTAAAATGAGAGGTTGTTTTTATGAGCGTTATCTTATTATTGTATTTCTCTTTATAAATTGGGGCTCCTTTGCGCATTAATGAGGTTATATACCCCCTAATGCACCCCTGTGAGAGTTTAAGCTTATCAGACAATATAGAGTAAGTTATAGTGCCAAGTTCCTCTTCTAATTGAACTATAGTCAAAAGCACCAGAAGCTCTTGTTTTGTAATGGTTGAGAGCAGTTGTTGAATGCTTGTTTGTTGAATGAATGAATGTTTGAATGAATGAATGAATGAATAGACCCCTTCATTTCCATGGAACTTACTTCTTTAGGAGATTCTGGCACAGGAATGGGCAAAGGTGGCAATTCAGGCATATTTTGAGAGTTTGAGCTTTCCAAAGCGTTTTGAAGGGTTTTAACCTGTTCTTTTAGTGCTTTCACCTGGTCTTCTAATGAGGTTATATGTTCTTTAACCTTGGAAAAAGAAAGCCTAAGGTCATTTTTGAGGGATAGTACGTCTTTCCACATTTTATGTGCTTAGGATGTGCTCAGAGTGTGCTCAGAGTGTGCTCAGAGTGTGCTTAGGATGTGCATAACTGCATAAATGAGTGCTTAGCCTATATAATTCTTAAGATCCTGCTTTGGCAAAACAATTGGCAATTTAATATGAAGAGGCAAATTAACAGATTGCGCTAGTTCCAATGCCCTAATATGCACCCTTGTGAGAATTGCATTAATAAGCACGGTTGCAAGCTGAGGAGACATTTTCTTGTCTTTTTTCCATGTATCCAAGATGGCTTTTGTATTCTCTGGAGCTTCCAAGAATAACACAAAACCGCTTAAAATCATGTTACCCAGGCCTGGCTGGTGCTCTATCAAAAAGTCGAAAGTTAGCTTCAGCACGTTTTGTTTTTTGCCGCCCAATTCAACTTCTGTTGTAGTTAAAGACTGTAGAACTAAATCATTCTTTACCTTAACATCTCCTTTAATCTGGTCTTTCTTGCGTTCTGCAGTTAATTTTGTAAAATTAAAACCTACGATTGGCATGAACTTGTGGGCAAATATGGTTATTTAAAGGTTATTGTGCTAGTATTGCTAGGTTTAAGGCTATCTCCCATCAAATTTTTTCAGTACTTCTTTTTCTATTTTCCACCTTATCCTTCGAATATATTGCTTTTTCCTTTTGTTTAACTTGACCTCTTCAACAAGACCCATTCCCTTAAGGTCCAGCAATAACCTCTTGGTAAACTCATTATCTCTTCGCAAAAGCATGGCTATTTCATTAGTAAACAATGGTTTAAGCGCATTTTCATACAGGATGTTAACAACATCATCCTTTAGCAAATCAACTGTTCTTTTGGCTAATTTTACCACAAAATTGAAGATAGCTTTGATTTATTTAAGCTTTTCTTCTTTTGCGTTATACCGTATAACTTGTAATAAGCCTTAAATACAATCTGCTACCTTTAATTTTTATGTTTGAGCGAGAAATTATAAAGGCATTAAAGAAAGAAACAAAACAAAAGAATATATCGCTAGAAATACCGCCAAATCCTGATTTTGGTGATTTTGCATTCCCATGTTTTCTTCTAGCAAAGCAACAGCAAAAAAGCCCATATGAAATTGCTTTAGACCTGTCATTGAAATTAAAGCCTAATGACCTCATCGAATCAATAGTCCCAAGAGGCCCTTATCTGAATTTCTTTATCAATAAGTCAAAACTGGCAGAGATTACACTGAAAACAATATCAAAAGAAAAGGACAAATATGGCTCTTCTTTCATTGGCAAGGGAAAAACGGCATTAGTAGAGCATACCAGCATAAACCCCAACGCAGAGCCTCATGTAGGAAGGGCAAGAAGCGCAATAATAGGCGATTCAATAGCAAGAATATTGAAATTCCAGGGCTACAAGACAGAAGTGCATTATTTTATTAATGATGTTGGAAAACAGATAGCCCTTCTTGTTTTGGGCATAGGCAACAAATCAGTTAATTTCAAAAGCCTGCTCAATATATATTCTGCAACCTATAAAAAGCTGAAAAAAAGCAAGAAGCTTGAGACAGAGGTGTTCCTGCTGCTTAAGAAATTTGAAGATGGTGACAGGGAGACTGTCAAAAAATTCAGGAATGTTGTTGATATATGCATTAAGGGGCAGCTGGAAGTGTTGACAAAGCTGGGCATTGATTATGATTTCTTTGACTATGAATCAAAATACCTTTTTGACAAGAAGATGAAAGAAATACTGTCAAAATTGGAGAAGACAAAACACCTTATGACTGATGCAGAAAATAGGAAAGTGCTTGACTTAACAGAGTTCAACCTGCCAATGAAAGAGCCTTATTTTGTGCTTACAAGAAGCAATGGCACTTCTTTATATGGGCTGAGGGATATAATGTATACCCTAGACAAGATAAAACGGGCCAAAAACAATAATATTCTCATTCTGGGTGAGGATCAAAAGCTATATTTTCAGCAAATCAAAGCATCATTGTCATTGCTAAAACAACAGGCGCCCACTGCAATACATTTTGCGCATGTCCTTCTTGCAGATCAAGGCAAGATGTCAACCAGGGAGGGGAATTTAGTGCTGTTAAATGACTTCATAAATGAGGCATTGAAGAAGGCAGAAAAAGAGCTCAAAAGAAGAAAAGCAAAAAACATCAAGAACATTGCAGCAGAGATTGGGATAGGCGCAGTCAAATATTCTATGCTTAAGATATCTCCTGAAAAGAATATAATCTTTGATTGGGATTCAGCACTATCTTTTGAAGGCGAAACCGCGCCGTATATACAATATGCCCATGCAAGAGCCTGCTCAATATTAAGAAAGGCCAAAGTAAATCCTGTGAACCCAAATTACAGGCTCCTCGCGTTGCCGCAGGAATTAAACCTTGTCAACAAGCTGTATCTTTTTCCAGAAGTTGTTTTCAAAGCAACTGCCGATTTAAAGCCTTATTTGATAGCAATTTACCTGCACCAGTTAGCCCAGGTCTTCAGTGAGTTCTACCACAAATGCCAATGCATAACGGACAACAGGGAAATAACAAAAGCCCGCTTGTCTTTGGTCATTGCAACAAATCAGGTAATCAAAAACGGACTGAATCTTCTTGGCATTGATGCCCCAGAAAAGATGTAACTTGTTAATCTGCAATAAATTTATAAGTTTTTCTGAATTCTGATTGGGGATGGAGATTATTGATAATAATTCTATTGAAAGGCTTGTTGAAAAAATAACGCCAGAAGTAGAAAAGCTGACCTTGTGGAAAGTGAACCTTGGCACCCTGAAAGTTATGGTAGTTTCGCCAGAAGGCATGTGGACATACGGGAATAAACTTATTTATGATGATCTCTGCATTGAGACAGAGCCGAAAAATGATGGTGAAAGGATAGAGCATGACTTAATGCGAGAATGCGCATCGCAAGTCCTTGGAAAATATGTGCCAATAACAGAAACTTTATTGGTGGCGCCAGAAAACATCAGAAAAATGATTGCAGACCATAATGAGCGCAGGGGCAAACAGATTTGTGAAAATGCATTAGACCACCTCTTGATGTCTGTAGTAAGCCATGAACTGGCGCACAGATGCCAGTTTGTGAATAATCCAGAGTTCAACCATGGATTTTTAAGCATAATCAAAAGCATATATGGAAACAGCATTTTCAAGAGGACAATTATAACCCAAAAAGGGATGCATTTTGCTGCATATAATTCTTTGATAGAGGGTGATGCCCTATTTGTTGAAGAAACACTGATAAATCCTGTTTGCCAACATGCAAGAGAGATCTGCGGTGTGACGGAAAATGACTGCAATAAAGAGATTATAAAAGGCATTTATTTGACCAAGGGCCGCAAGAAAGTCAATGATCTTTATAGCTTAAACAAAAAAGAACTGGTTGGAATATTCTTGCAAAGAGAATAAGCAAATGTTATAAATCTGTGCATATACTCATTCTAAATCATTACTAGAAAAATATTCTCGTGGTACGCCATTCAACTCCACCCTAAAGGGTGGTTGCGAACTTAATCGATAAAGGACTTCTTAATTTAGAAGTTCGCTAGATTTCTGGCTAGTTCTCTTAATAAAAGAGGGCAAACAGGAATTAACAGACTATATGGCTTAAGATTAACTAAGAGATATGAAATATTCAATCATGATGCAGCAGAAAAGAAATTATTCAAATAAAGCAAAACGTTTGCTAAAAATCTTAAAGAAGGAATCTAGATTATCTCTTCTTCTGCAATGACTATAAAGTCGCCAACAGCAACAACAGATGAAAATGGTATCAGAAGGTTATTTCTTGCATCTTTTTCAAGCTCCAGCGACTGAGCAAAGGTTGTTGGATTTTTAAGAACCACATGCATGAGCTCGCCTGTTCTTGTCTCAAAAGAGAGGTTTGAAACTTCACCAAAACGCTTTCCAGAACGCGTTACAACCACCTTTCCCATAAGGTGTTTTGCCGATCTTTTTTCTTCGTCTCCCATTTTTGCCTTTTATCTCATCTCTTTTATACGAAGCTTATTTATAAATTTTCTGGTTAATAATTGATTATAATGGAATGCTTATTTTAACCTTCAGCATGCAAATTAACGTATCCCTTTATATATTTTACAGTGATCATAAAACCCATGTCAAAGCTACTAGATATATTAAAGGCCGGGGGAAAAGTTATAGGCTCAAATCTAGCTTCTTACTGCGGTTATGACTCAAATGTCAAGGTGCCTGAACAGGAGGAAGCCTGCTCTCTTGCCGCATTGTATGCATTTGCAAATACACCAAATGAAGCAAGGGGCATTTCTGTGGAAAAGTCTTTGGAAGAGATAACAAAGAATATTGTGCTTGTAAAGATCGTTGACAAAAACAAAGAGGACCTTTACAATGGTTCTGGATTGATGATAACAACTGATGGGTATGTCATAACTGCTTATCATGTTGTTGAAGATATACCTCCTAATGGAAAAATAATAATAAAGACTGGTGAGAAAAAGGAATATATTGTAAGCAGGCAGAATGGAATATGGTACAATAGGAATACGGACCTAGCAATCTTAAAAGCAAAAAAACACTCATTGCATCCAACGCCAATAAAAGCATTAGTGGACAGAAAAGATGCATTAAAAAAAGGCTGTGAAGTAAATGTCATTGGATACAGAGATGGGCATGTAAGAAACAGCATAGGCATTATAACTGCATCACGATTGCGCTGTAAATTTAAAGGAAGTGATTATAAAATACATGATCTGTTTGAAACAGATGTAAGAGGCAAATGCGGGCAGAGCGGTGGCGCAATAATAAATGCAAATGGCGAGCTGGTTGGGATAGTTATTTATGCATTCGGCAAAATAAATAAAGAGCTTGGTTGGATTGGGGGCGCAAGAATTTCAAATGCACTAAAGTATGTCAACCAGATAGTTGCAGAAAAATCTAGTGTAATGTTTTCCCATAAAAATAATGCTGATGCTGTTGCAACAGATTTAAGGCATGCTGTTGATACATTCAAGGATATTTTAAAAGAGAAAAAATAGGTTTGTTATTTATATAATCTTACTTAATGGTCTTCAACACCGAAAAATTTTTTATAATGCTCTGATGCCTTGTAATTGATTATATTTGCTGCCAATTCCTGCACCATCAGCGGAGCAACGCACATTCCAAGAGGGATATAAAAAGTTTCAGCATCCTGTAATTTTCTTTCAATGCCAGTCAAGCTTAAGTCTGGCAATACTTTTGTATTATGAATCATGTCTGCTATTTTCACTCTTTTGATGCTGTTTCTGCTGAAGAGAATCCTTAATTTATATGCTTGTGAGGTCAATTTCCTATTATGGATGGTAAATTCTATGCCCAAACTAGCGAATAACGGGGATAATCTTTTGTTATGCTTCCCAATAGTGTTGTTTGAAAGAGCATAAACACCCTCATATACTACAGCGCCAAATCTTTTTTCAATTTCACCCTTGTTCTTTTCCAATGAAGTGTCTTCGACTGTATCATGCAGCAATGCTATTGCCTGTGTTTCTGGATCATCATAGCCATACTTAACCAAGATATCACGAACGGCAAAAGGATGCGATTCATATGGCTCCTGGTTGCCCCCTTTTCTTTTCTGCTGCTTATGAAAATGCCTGCAATATTCTTCTGCCAATGTAATTATGTTTTTTTCCATAAGCATAGCAATAGCATAGAAAGTTATAAAGATTGTGCAAAAAAACAAGATTATTTGATTTCATTTCTGATGGAAGGATGTCACACCATTGTTTCGTTTGGAGTTATCTGATTAGTTTATTATGCCCTATATACACTTAATATTTAATATAAAGGCTGATTTTTATGTTAAATGCCAAATCATATATAATATAATGATATTTTTATATTTTACTTACTATTTGTTCATCTTTTTTAATTTGCCTTTGTTATTATTCTGTATTAGCTGTTTTGTTCGTTTTTTTGCCATGTTTTTATAATATTAACTGTTTAAGGGTTATTTTTTATGACTTTTTTAAGTAGTGAACAAAGTTTATTAGCTGAAAACATAAATAAGATCTTCCATAGGAAATGAAGGTGTAGGTATGATATATTATACTATCAGAATGTTTAAATATAAAATTTCATTAGTCAATTCAAGAGGGTGAAATGGGGCAAAAAGGGCTGACTAATTTTTTTGAAAACTATTTAAAACAAGAGCCTTTGTTTATTAATAAAAGAGTATTGCAGTCAAATTATACCCCGAAAACAATCCTGCACAGGGAAGAGCAGATACAACAGCTTAACAGCATCATGGCTCCTGCAATAAAAGGAGAAAAGCCCTCAAATGTTTTCATTTATGGCCAAACAGGCACTGGAAAAAGCCTGACAATACAGAATATATGCAATGATATGATTTCAACTGCAGAAAAAAATTCCTCAAAATTAGAAAAAGCAGGATACCGCAAGTTCAAAGTTATTTATCTTAATTGCAAGCTAAAAAGAATAGCTGATACAGAATACAGGCTGATTGCGCAATTAGCAAGCGAGTTTGGCGAGGAAATACCTGCAACAGGGCTTCCTACTGTTGAAATTTACAAGATGTTCATTAAGGCAATAGAGCGAGACAAGGTTCTGCTCATAATAATCCTGGATGAGATAGATCAGCTTGGGCAAAAGATAGGGGATGGCATACTTTACAATCTTACAAGATTAAATTCTGAATTAAAAAGTTCAGAGATATCATTGATAGGAATTTCAAATAACCTTGTTTTTACGCAAAGCCTTGATCCAAGAGTAAAAAGCAGCCTGGGTGAGGAAGAGGTAACATTCCCATCTTACAACGCATTGCAGATTCAGGACATATTAAGGCAGAGAGTGAAAACAGCATTTAAAGAAGGAGTGCTGGAAGAAGGTGTTATTGAAAAATGCGCTGCCTATGCTGCAAAAGAGCATGGCGATGCAAGAAGAGCATTGGACCTTTTAAGAGTTGCTGGTGAGATTGCAGAAAGGAGGGGAAAAAATGCCATAAAAGTGGGTGACCTGGATACTGCAGAAGACAAGATAGAGACAGATTTATTCACAAATATAATAAGCACGCAGCCAAAACAATGCAAGCTTGCTCTTTATTCCATAATACGCATACACAACAAGATAACAAACAACATGCCAATTTTTACTGGTGAGATATATGAAGTGTACAAGGAGTTATGCTTCAAAGTAGGGTTAAGGCCCCTGACACAAAGAAGGTTATGCGACATTATCTCTGAGCTTGAAATGCTGGGCATAATAACTACAAAAGTGATAAGCAAAGGGAGGTATGGAAGGACGCGAGAAGTCTGCCTGGCAATGCCTGAAGAGATACTAAAAAATGTAGATGACCTGCTAAAAGAGGGCCTTGCAGTATGAACAAAGAAAACATAAAACTATTCATTGAAAACGGATTTTTGCTGTCACCAGACATTGCGGATGAGTTTGACGGGAAGGATTCCTCCGAGCTATTAATTTCCTTGAAAAAAGATGCTGAGCTGAATGGCCGATTGTCTGTGCTAAACCAGGACCTGATAAAGGTAATGCCAAAATTGCAAGAAGATAATCTTGCAAAAATTGACATCAACTGGAATGAATTTGAAAAGGCACGGGTGCTGATTGAAAAAGGGAAAAATGATGAAGCTTACAAGGTATTTCTAGACCTATTGGGTTACCATACTGGCGAGAAAAAAAAGCTTGACAAGATGCTGGAAGAAGTAAAGCATGAAGAGAAAGTTAATATCAAAGAAGAGAAGACCAATGAAAATTACAGCAGCGTGATCGTGCTTAAAGAATATAAAGATGAGCCCAAAAAAAGAGGGGTGGAAGACTTTGTTGAATATTTCAAGCTCAGGTATAATCTGATCAAAAACCTATTGCAATCAAGGCAAGAGCTGCAGGGACTTGTTTCGATAAACAGGATAGCAGGCAAGCAGGAAAAAGAAGCAGTTGCATTGATAGGGATTGTGCATGACAAGAGGACTACAAAAAATGGGAATATAATCCTGAAAGTAGAAGACCCGACAGGAACAATAGAGGTTTTAATAAATAAAGAGGGAAAAGCCGCTGAGGCAGGAAAAAATGTTGTGTGCGATGAAGTGCTAGGAATTACTGGCGTTTATGGGGGAAGAGTAATTTTTGCAACACAGATAATATTCCCCGATGTGCCTCTTACAAAGGAGCTGAAGAAATGCGATGATGAGGCATGCGTTGCTTTCATAAGCGACCTTCATTTTGGCAGCAAGCTGTTCATGAAAAAAGAATTCCTGGAATTTATTGACTGGCTGAATGGAAACAGCGGAAGTTTCCTGCAAAAAAGAGTGTCTTCAAAAGTGAAGTATTTGTTTATTATCGGTGATATTGTTGAGGGTGTTGGAGTTTATCCCGGGCAGGAAAAAGAACTGCTTTTCCGCGACATAATGCAGCAGTACAATGCCGCCGCCGAATGCATAAGCCTAATAAGAAAAGACATCAAAATAATAATCTCTCCAGGGCAGCATGATTCAATAAGGGCAGCCGAACCACAGCCCCCATTGGACAAGGAATTTGCGCACGCATTGTATGCGCTGCCAAACCTGATTATGGTCAGCAATCCCTGCATGGTTAACATACATTCCAAAAAAGATTTTGAGGGATTCAATGTTCTAATGTACCATGGGGCAAGCTATCATTATTACATTGACGAAGTTGATTCGTTGAGGCAGGCTTCAGCAAGGGACAATCCTGCAACTGTGATAAAATTTTTGCTGCAGAAAAGGCATCTTGCGCCAACACATTCATCAACCGTTTACATGCCAAATACTGAAGAAGATCCTTTTTTCATAGACAAGCTGCCTGATATACTTGTATCTGGAGAGATGCATAGATCTGATGTTGTTAATTATAATAATGTCCTATTGATAAATTGCAGCTGCTTTCAGGGAAAAACTTCATTTCAGGAAAAGACGGGGAATAATCCAAATCCGGGAAGAGTTCCAATATTGAATTTAAAAACCAGGGAAGTGAAAATCATGAATTTTTCTGGTGAAGATTGAGAAAATGAAAGAATATTTTGATGAGATAAACAGGAATATAGCAAAAGCCTATGATGCCGCGAGAAAAGCAAGAGCCATCGGGCATGACCCCATACCTGCTGTTGAGATACCGCTTGCAAAAAATATGGCCGAAAGAGTTGTTGGAATAATATCAATTGTTGCGCCGCAGATAAAAGACAGCAACATCATTGAGCGATTGATGGAATTAGAGAAAATATACGGCGTGCAGGACTGGAGAGTTGCATTGAAGCTTGCGGAAGAAACTGCAAGAGAAAAATTCTGCCAATTTTCAAGCAAGAAAGAGGCGATGGAGGTTGGAATTCGAGTTGGAATTGCATATATAACTGTTGGTGTTGTTGCAAGCCCGCTAGAAGGTTTTGTTGAGCTAAAATTCAGGAAAAGAAAAGATGGAAAGGATTATGTTGCTTTATTCTATTCTGGCCCCATAAGAAGCGCTGGCGGCACTGCGGGCGCTGTTTCTGTGCTGATTGCTGATTACGTGAGGTGCATAATGGGGTTAAATGCTTACGACCCTAGCGAGATGGAAGTGAAACGAATGGTGGCTGAGCTTTATGATTATCATGAGAAGATAACCAATCTTCAGTATCTGCCAAGCGAGGAAGAAGCAAAATTTTTGGTTGAAAGGCTGCCTGTGCAAATTGACGGCGATCCAAGCGAAGAAAAAGAGGTAAGCAATTACAAGGATATTGACAGGATTGAAACCAACAGGATAAGGAACGGGGTTTGCCTGGTTCTTGGAGAATGCTTGTGCGCAAAAGCGCCTAAATTATGGAATCAGCTCAAATCATGGGGCAATGATTTTGGGCTGGAGCACTGGAAATTTCTGGAGGACTTCATCAAGCTGCAAAAGATGATAAGGGCGAGCGCCAGCAAAGAAAAGACTGCTGATGAAAATGTTAAGCTGATGCCTGATTACAATTTCATAAAAGATTTAGTTGCTGGAAGGCCCATATTGACTTATCCAATGGCAATTGGGGGATTTAGATTAAGGTATGGAAGGACAAGAACATCTGGATTTTCATCTGACGCAGTGCATCCTGCAACAATGGCTGTTCTGGATGATTACCTTGCAATCGGGACCCAGCTCAAGACAGAAAGGCCCGGGAAGTCAACCGTTCTCAGCGTATGCGACAAGCTGGAAGGGCCTATTGTGAAACTGAACAGCGGAGAGGTTATTTTAATTGAGACTGCTGAGCAGGCAATGAAGATAAGAAACGATATTGAGGAAATATTGTTCTTGGGTGATTTATTGGTAAATTATGGCGATTTTTTCAATAGGGCTCATAAATTAGTGCCCTGCGGCTACAACGAAGAATGGCATGCTGCTGAATTGGCAAAGTTAAAATGCGATGATACCTTGGTCAAGGAAATAATTGAGAATCCATACAAGAAGCTAAGTTTTGAAGACGCAAGCAGGATAGCAATACAGTTTGATGTTCCCATGCATCCAAGGTATACATACCATTGGAAAGACATAGGCACTGAGCAGTTTCTAAGTTTCCTGAATTGGTACAAGACTGCAGAGATATCTGAAAAGGAAATAATTTTGAGACTGCCGGCTAAGGTTCCAATTGATGTGTCTATTGATCCTAAACGGGTACTGGAACTTTTGGGCATTCCTCACAGGGTTGTTGCAAGGGAAAATGTTGTGATTGCTGGAGAGGATGCAAAATCGCTAATCTTTCATTTCAGGCACCTTGACATATTTACCTTTGATGATGACAAAGAGGTCTTAAGCATTGTTAACAAGCTTGCAGGAGTCAAAATAAGGGACAAATCAGGAACATTCATAGGAGCGAGAATGGGGAGGCCTGAAAAAGCAAAAATAAGAAGGTTAAAAGGCAGCCCCCAGGTTTTGTTTCCTGTCGGCAAGGAAGGGGGCAAAATGAGAAATATGCAGGAGGCGCTGAAAAAAGGCAAAGTTGCCTCTGATTTCCCATTGATGCTCTGTAAGGCCTGCAGCAAAGAAACAATCTATAATATCTGCGAGGAATGCGGAGCCAGAACAGATAAGAGATATGCATGCTACCACTGCAAAAAAACTTATGAAGAACCATGCAGCATGCATGAATCTGCCAGCCACAAGATGCAGGAGATAGACATAAACTATTATTATAGAAAAGCCCTGAATGAAATTGGAATTACTGAATACGGCGAGATGATAAAAGGCGTCAAGGGCGTTTTTAACCCTGATGCAATACCTGAAAACTTAATCAAAGGAATTCTGAGAAGCAAGCACAGGCTATATGTAAACAGGGAAGGAACAATAAGGTATGACATGACAGAAATGGCAATAACCCATTTCAAGCCAAAAGAAATAGGAACATCAATTGAAAAGTTAAAAGAGCTTGGCTATATGAGGGACATTCATGGAAACGAACTTAAGACTGAAGAGCAGATTCTGGAGCTGAAATGCCAGGATGTGATATTGCCTTCCTGCAAGGAAAGCGTTGAAGAAGGCGCTGATGAAATATTGTTTCGTGTTTCAAAATTCATGGATGATCTGCTGGTTCACCTGTACAAGCAAGAGCCTTTTTACAATCTGAAAAATAAAAATGATCTCGTCGGGCATTGTGTTGTTGCAATGAGCCCGCATACATCAGCAGGAATGGTTGCAAGAATAATTGGCTTTTCAAAAACACAAGGTTTTTTTGCACACCCGCTGATGCACAGCATTCTTAGGAGAGACTGTGTTTTTCCTACCACTAAATTTGTTTATTACAATATTAATCATAAACAGGTAAATCATGTTGAAATCGGGCCTTATGTAGAAGACTTAATACAAAAAGGTGCTAAAACTAAAATCATCGACGGTGCCGGTACCTTGCGTATTGAAAATAAAGAATCCCTTTTTGTTTATGGGGTAGATCCACTTACAAAAAATTTTAAAGAAAAGAAAGTAAAATATTTTATCAAAGGCCCAAAAAATAAAACATGGATCAAAATAACTACTGCAACAAATAGGCAGTTTATTATGACTCCTACCCATAAATTTATGTTTTTGGATGATACAAATAAGTTCCGATTAAAAAATGCTTCAATGGCTGCTGTAAGTGATAAGGTTGCGCTATTGGAGAATTTTAAACCAAAAATTAATGCTGTTCTACAAATAAATTTAGTTAAATCTTTGGCAGAGAATGTCCCCCTAAAAGAACAACGAAAAATCAGATTACGCGGCGGGCACAAATTTTTTCGATTACTGCTCTCTAAATTAGGGTCAAAAAAGATAATCTCTTTATTGGCATTAAAAGGAAAGAAAAGTCTTTATCATTGGTATTCTGATATGCCGCTTGACTGTTTTAAAAAACTAGTAGACCTAAAGCTTGCGACTTACAACCTGCCTAAACACATTTATCTGGGTACATCTTTCAGTAAAGTTAGATATAATATCCATTTTAAAATAGATAATTCTCTTGCATCGCTTCTTGGTTATTATGCGGCGGAAGGGCACTCTCGACAAACATTTACAGTAACACAGATTAGTTTTAGAATAGGAAACACCGATATCCAAAGAAGAATAGCTTGCTTAATAAAGAAAGTCTTTGGGCTCTCTCCTGTCTTGGAAGAAGATAATACAAAGATATCTATTTGCCATAAATTGCCTTACCTTATCTTTAATTATTGTTTTAATGCTGGTTCCAATGCATAAACCAAGAAAGTTCCGCCATTTCTTTTTGGATCTTCAACTAATATCATAAAGGCATATGTCTCTGCTTTCTTTGATGGCGATGGAACTGTAGTTCCAGAGAATAATTCATGTGTTTTTTATTCAGTTAACCGTCAATTGTTGAATGACATCTCTTTATTGCTAAGCAGATTTGGTGCAGTTTCAAGATTTTCTTCAACAAAATTAAGGATGCCAGGCAGGACTGTTCTAGAAATTTATAAAAGATTAGCAAAAAAACCAAAGAAACATATTTTACATCATTTAGTTTATTATGGAAAAGACGCATTTAAGCTAAAAAAACTCTTTATTTTAACAGATAAATCAAAAAGTAAAAAATTAAGTCAGCTGAAACCGATTGAACAAAGAAAAACGTCCTATAATGGCAACCATGTTTTTCTTGAAGGTTATGGGGACATAGTTGTTGATTATGTAAAAAAAGTAGAAAAGATAAGAGACATTCAGCACTCTTATTGTGTAGAAATAGAATGGAAAGATGAAGGAGATAAAAATATTTTGTGGGGAGAACAAATTCTTAATACAAGATGTGACGGAGATGAGGCTTGTGTGATATTGCTGCTTGACACTCTGATTAATTTCTCCAGGAAATTTTTGCCAAAAAGGAGAGGTGTTACCCAGGATGCGCCGTTGGTTTTAACGTCCACACTGATACCCAAAGAGGTTGACAATATGGTCTTTGACATGGATGTTGTCTGGAAATATCCTTTGGAGCTTTACGAAGCCGCATTGGAATATAAAAGCCCAAAAGAAATCAAGATAGAGCAGCTGGGGGATAACCTTGGAACATTCAAGGAATATGAAGGCCTTGGATTCACGCATGACACTGATGATTTAAATGCGGGAGTAAGGTGCAGCGCATACAAGTCAATACCAACAATGATGGACAAGGTAAATGGCCAGATGAAATTAGCTGAAAGATTAAGGTGTGTTGAAGAAAATGATGTTGCAAGACTGCTGATAGAAAGGCATTTCATGAGGGACATTAAAGGAAACTTAAGGCAGTTCTCGCAGCAGCAGTTCAGATGCGTTGACTGCAATGAAAAATACAGGAGGCCTCCATTGGCTGGAAGATGCTTGAAATGCAGCGGAAGGCTTCTTTTTACAGTTGCCGAAGGGAGCATTGTAAAATATGTTGAGCCCAGCCTGGAGCTTGCTGAAAAATATGCCCTGCCACCATACTTAAACCAGGTTTTGCAGATAACCAAGAGAAGAATAGAGAGCATTTTTGGCAAGGACCCTGAAAAGCAGGAAGGGCTTGTCAAGTGGTTTGCTCAAAGCAAATAGTATAATATTATGGGCACTATCAGGCAGGCCATCAGATGATTTCTACTGACTTTTTTTAATATGGGAATCAAGCCTATCGAAGTTCCGACAAATAGTATAAGAAGGCCAGCCAGTTTTGAGAGCAGCAAGACCAAAATGACTATGATGGCAATTACAGAGATGGAAAGAGCTGCATAATTGACTTTTTTGGATATCTTTACAAAGTATTTTGCAGTAAAAATTGTTGCAATTGCAGCAATTCCTGAGGCAAACAAGATGACTGCCAGGAATAATGCAAAATGCTGCCATGATAGATTCTTTGGGAATATCTCCGAGATTATTGCTATAGCCCCATTTCTTGATTTGTTTATAGTGAACAATGCAATAACGGCAAGAATCATCACAATTGAATTGATTGCTGCGGTAATTATAATATAATCCTTTCTTTCCTGATTTTTTGAAAATGATGTTGCTATTATTGATGCCTGGGCCGGGCCAAGGCCAGGAAGAAAACCAACCAGCAATGAAGCAAAAAATCCTGTCAGGACAAGCATTGGGGTTTTCTTGGCCAGCTTTACCTTTGTTATCTTTTGCTCAGGGATATTTGACTTATAACTTCTGCTTGCAATCAGGGAGCTTATTCCAAACAATCCGGAAAACATTGGAAATAAGGCCTCTTTTATGCTTAAACCAAATGACACAATACCGAATATTGCTGACATGAATACAACTATAAATGCCCATGCCTTGTCTTTTTCCTTCAACAAAAGAACAAGCAATGCTGCAATCAGCAAGTAAGGGATGAATTCACTGATTAGGGCATAGGCTTTTTCAACCTTCAAAGACAATAATGGAGAAACTGCTGAAACCAGAATTATTCCTATCAGGCAGCCAAAAGTTGAGAGAAAAATTGCTTCATATGCCCTGCCTTTCAACAATAATTCATGCGAGGGGAGAAGAAATGTTGAATTATCTGGTGTAGGCACTCCAAGGAATGTTGTTGGTATAAAATCAAGGAATATATGGGTGATTGATATTGACAAGATAAGGATTACAGCAATCAATGGGTCTATTGCCATCAATGGAAGGATAAATGCAATAAATGATGCAACGAGATTTATATGGATTCCAGGCATCAGGCCTGTGATTATTCCAATAATAACTCCAAGAAGCACAATGCTGATGAAAAGTATTATCATACACAAAAGCAAATTACTTTTTTATAAGGAATAGCTAAAAAAATTCGGAATATTTTCGGATGTTTTTGAGGTCATGGCTCTATTTTTTTGATATAATTTGCCTCTATTTCAAGCATTTTGTTGTACTCTTTTACAAATCCCTCTATTTCCAATAAATCTCCTTTCCTGAAACCTGAAGAGCCAAACTTGCCTGATTTTTTGTAAATAATGACATTTATTGAGCCAGAACTGTCAGTTACATTGAATATTACCAGGCTTTTGAAGTCTTTTTTGCTCGCAAGGGTTCCTGTCAACTTTACATTCTTGCTAATCATGCCTTTATCAATTGCTGCTGCGCTGATATCTGGTGCGTTTAAATTTTCTGCCATTATAATCATGATAAAAAGCCCAATCAGCGAGGTTACAATAGCCAGCTTAAAGAGTGTTTTTTCTTCCATTTTAAATAATATCTGGGTGTTGTTTATAACCACTTTCATGAAATTGCTGAAAATTACTACATAGGAACTGCAAATTTTTCAGTTATTCATGATTTTTTGGCAAACCT
Organism: Candidatus Woesearchaeota archaeon; assembly: GCA_964491045.1. Lineage (GTDB taxonomy): Archaea > Nanobdellota > Nanobdellia > SCGC-AAA011-G17 > JACPNG01 > CAZBFA01. The sequence continues at coordinate 9,591 of CAZBFA010000001.1, read as the reverse complement.
TTGGCATTTCTCTTTCAGCAGTTACGAACTTTCACAGGATTATTGTCTTTTTGTGCAGAAAAATTTAAAAGTCCCAAAGGACAGATGAAATTCACAAAAAAGAGTAATGATGACAAAAAAAGGTGATGTATGTGGATACTGTAGATGCTAATTTAGATGATTTCAATATCAAGAAAGATTTTGGTATTGGCCTTGATTTAGAGAAAGAAAACAAGACTTTGAAGGAAAATCTTCTTGACCTGAAAAGGGAATTAAACAAATTCAATGACAGGCCATTAATTGTTTGTGAAGTCAAGTCCATCTTTGGCGAGAAAGCCATGGTAAAATTGCCCAATGGGAATAATTTCGTTGTGAACATCTCAAAAAGCCTGTTAAACAAACTTGCTGCCTGTGACATGGTGCTGAGCGAGCAAAAATCATTAACCATAATAGGCAAGCTGGACAAGGCAAAAACCCATAATGTTGAGGATTTTTTAATCATTGAAAGGCCGAGCATGTCATGGGGAGATTTGGGTGGTTTGGAAGATCAGATGATGGAAATAAGAGAGGTTATAGAGCTGCCATTAAAAAAGCCCGAATTGTTCAAAGAAGTCGGCATTGAACCACCAAAAGCTGTTCTTTTATATGGCCCGCCAGGAACAGGAAAAACATTATTGGCCAAGGCTGTTGCTGCATCAACTAGCGCCACATTCATTGAAATTGTCGGGAGTGAGCTGAACCAGAAATTCATCGGAGAGGGGGCAAAGCTAGTAAAGGACATTTTTCAGCTGGCGAGGGAAAAAGCGCCATCAATATTGTTCATTGATGAGATTGATGCATTGGCTGCTGAAAGGCTTGACATTGGAACATCTGGGGAAAGAGAGGTGCAAAGGACTTTCATGCAGTTGCTGGCAGAACTGGATGGTTTCAAGCCCCTTGGAGATGTAAAAGTCATTGCTGCAACAAACAGGATTGATATACTGGACTCTGCTTTGCTGCGGCCCGGAAGATTGGACAGATTGATTGAAGTGCCATTGCCGAATGAGCAGGGAAGGCTGGAGATATTTAAGATACACACAAAGCAAATGCAGAAAAATAATATCAATGTCAAAAGGCTGGCTCATGAAACAGAAGGATTTTCTGGCGCTGACATAAAGGCAGTGTGCACTGAGGCAGGATACTTGGCAATAAGGGAAAATAGAAAAGTCATTGAGCTGGAGGATTTCTTGGCATCCATAGAAAAGCTCAAAAAGAATGACCTTGATGAAGCATCAGGAATGTTCGGCTGAGATGAAAAACATCTTGACAGTGCCAAGCTCTCAAGGAAGCATGGGCAGGAATATCGGATGTGAGAATGCTCCTGCTGAAATTTTAAGGCATATAAAGACTAATTTTTCTGCTAAATCTATTCCTGTGGACAACCTGAACATTTACAAGACAAACCAAAACATACTTGAAAAATCAAAAAATTTCAGCGGAATAATTCTAGGCGGAGACCATTCAATAACCTATCCTGCTTTTTTGGCATTGGCAAAAAAATTCAAAAAGTGCGGGTTAATCATATTGGATGCCCATGTTGATTGCGCAAGCTACATAAAACCGCCAAGCCATGAGGACTTTGCCAGAGTATTGCTTGAGGACAAGATTGTGAAAGAAGACAGAATTATGATTATGGGGGTGAGGAAAATTTATGATGTTGAAAAGAAGTATCTAAAGAATAAGAAAATCAGGATATTCGATGCTAAAAATGCATTGAACTGCATAAAAATAATAAAAGATTTTGAAAAGCTTGATGCAGTTTACCTTAGCATAGATATTGATGCTTTTGATCCTAAAATTGCAATGGGCACGTTTTACAAGGAAAAGGAAGGATTAAGCAAGAAAGAGGCATTTTCAATGTTCAAGGAGATTAAAAAATTGAAAAACCTGAAGATTGTTGATATTGTTGAGGCAAATCCTAGGCTAGACAATAAAAATAAAACAATAAAACTGGCGGCAGGCATAGTGGATTATTTTTATGGATGATAACATGGCAAAAATAAGGCTGTTTCTGGCAATTAAAGTGAGTGAGGAAGCAAGAAATTATTTGCTGGGGCTGCAGAAGAAATTTTCTGCTGTGGGTGATTTCAAGTTTGTCAAGGAATTCCATCTGACATTGAAATTTTTAGGCTATGTTGATGAAGAGGACACTGAAAAAATTGATTCATTGATGAAAGAAATAAAATACAGGAAGTTTGAGATGTGTTTAGGCGGGCTTGGAGTTTTTCCAAGCATTAACTCTGCGAGGGTCTTGTGGGTTGATGTTAAAGGAAATGTCCAAGGATTGCAGGATATTGTTGAGGGCAAGCTGAAAAAGGATTATGGGGCTGCAGAAAGATTTAAGGGACATATAACACTGGCAAGAATAAAAAGCGTCAATAATAAAGACAAATTCAAGAAACTGCTGGAAGAAACTGCTGTTAAAAAGATAAAATTTATGGTCGAAGATTTCTTGCTTGTCAAAAGCGAGCTGAGAAGAGATGGGCCGGTTTACACTGATTTAGGGAGCTATGAAATGTTGCCTTAACTGATGGCCTAGTTTTCCAAATAAGTTTCTTTCCTTCAAGCTGTATCTTTGCTCATTTGTGCTGAAAATTTTCGAGACCAAATTGCTTTCATCATAGCCCTCATCCTGAAATTTTTGCATGGCAAAATTTATATCTTCTTTATCTATTGCCAGATAATAAGGTATTTCTATCCCTCTAAGAAGGTCAAAATAAAACTGCTTGGTGCATTCAAAAAGATCTCTAGACAGGATGGGAGATTCATTCAGCAGTCTAAAAACTCCAAAATCGTTTGCTTTAATTAATTCGCCAGGGTTTAGCTTTTTGCGCCGGTGGATATAGTAATCAAAGCATTCAGATTTGCCAGTAAAATTTTTCCCATGCCTGTATTTTGGGCACATCTCGCAAAAAGAGTCAAATGTATTGATTATTTGAACTGCCTGCACGGGGTTTGAGACAACTTTTATTATCAGGCTTTTCGCCTCTTTTCCGAATTTTTTATTCTGATACCAGCTAAATCTGTCTTTTGGGTCCTTGCCAAAAAAGAATACTTCAAAATATGCCTTGACATGATGCGGAACTATTGTTATTGTTTCTGTCATGGGCCATGCAATAGCATTGGGCTTTTTAAATTTTTTTAGTACTCATGATGAATTAAATTGAAAATTTCTTTTGCCTTTTTGTCTCCAATCTTGTCTATTTTCTTGAAGTCATCTTCTTTTGCATTGATTATGCTTTTTATGCTTTTAAATTCATTAAGAAGTGATTTTGAAAGTGTTGGGCCTATTCCTGGAAGGGCCTCAATGATGAATTCCTGCTGCTCTTTAATGGACAAGGGCTTTCTTTTGTTCATCAAGCTGATGTCTTTCCTGTCTTTTTCCAGCCTTTTTGATATCACTGCTATCAATGCTGCCGTGTCAGCAATTGACCTTGTGGTTATTGTTGGTATCTGCAGGTCTATCGAGATTGTGGCAAGCGTTCCCCTAATTGAATTTGGATGGAATTTTCTTAATGAATACAAATTACCATTGCCCTCTATGATAAGGAGCTGATTCTGGAACTGCTCTTTCATGTCAATTAATTGCCTCAAGAGCCTCTTGTCTATTATTGAATTCAGAAAATCATCCTGTGTTTTCTTTTCTATGCACAGGTTGATGATATTGCCGCTTCTGTCTTTTGTCTGTATGATAAAATCTCCGAGTGCAAGAGCCTTTACTTCTGCCTCTATGCCCTGCTTTGCAAGCTCTCTCAATATGCCTGATGGCTTTTCCCGGTAATCAACTATCACTTTCATTTTTTGTGTACCTTGCCAATTCCTGTTGCTCACCTAATTTATTTTTTATGTTGCTTATTGTGCTTTTCATTGTTTTTTCATCCCTTCTTGACTTCCAGTGATATGCTGAATCTATCGAATTTTTAACAGTAAGGTATATTATCTTTCCGGGCTTGATTCTTGCCACTCTGCCTTCCCTCTGAATTCTCCTAATTGCGCTTGGAACATTGTCGTAGAAAATTGCAATGTCTAATGTGCCCATAGACAACCCTTCTTCTCCTATCGAGGTTGTTAACAAGCAGTTGTACTCATTGGAGTCAAACTTGCCTATTGTTTCCAGCTGCTGCTTCTGGGTTATGCCTTCTCTATGGCCTATCAGTTTTACAGGCAGGCAATTTTTAATATGCTTCAGATTTTCCATGATTTCTTCAATTGTATCCCTGTAGTTTGCAAATATAATTATTTTTGATTTTGGGTTTGCTGAAAACTGCCCTTTTATTATCTCGTTCAGCTTTTCAATTTTTGGGTGTTTCATACCTTTTTCAACAAGGCTATCTGCTATTTTTTCAGCTTCAATGACTTCTTTTATATTGAGCAGGGATTTTGCTGCTTTTGTATTGTCGGTTTTTAACTTGTGCATGAAATTATGGAATGGCTTCAGGCTTTGCGTTTCTATGAGCTCTATAAGATATTTTAACTTAAGGAGCTTTGCTACCAGCGAAAGCCCAAAGAAGGTAGATGGATTTCTCATGGCTATTTCTTTTTGAAGCTGCTTCTGCAGGATTATAAGGTCTCTTTTGTTGATTAGATATGTTGGTTTTGTGATGCCAAGCTTTTTCAGGTCTGCTATTTTTTCCTTGTAGGCTTCTTTCAACAGATTTCTTATGCTGTCAAATTCATTGCCAAGATCGATGCCGATGTACTCAACTGTTTTTTTCTGCAGATAAGGCTTCACATCACTATCATCCTCTGTCCTTATCTCCACATCTTCAATAAAAAGGTTGCTGCATATCTCGTTGATTTTTTCTTTTGTGCTGCCGGGCGATGCTGTCAATGCAAGTATCCTTGGATTCTTTGCATTTTCAATGTAATTCTTGGCAACAAATGTGTTTGCATACTTCATCTTTGATTTATGCGCCTCATCAAGGATCAAAAGCGAAAAATCGCTCAAATTTATCCTGCTGTTTTCAATGTCGGACTGGATTGTTTGCGGCGTTGCAATAATCACCTTGCTGTTTTGGAATAATTCTGCCCTGTTTTTTGGGTTCAACATGCCAGTGTAAAGCAGTATGTCTTCCTTGTTCAGATCAGTATTATTTGTGAAGGTTTCTGTGTGCTGTTGGCACAATGGTTTTGTTGGAGAGCAAAACAGTATTTTCGAGTGGGCAAATTCATTCAATCGTTCCAGCGCCAAAAGCAAGGCTATGCCCGTTTTTCCAACCCCTGTGGGCAGTATAACAAGGCAGTTCTTGTTTTTGCATGCCTTCAGGATGTTTGCCTGGTATTCTCTGGGAGAAAAATTTCTAAGCGATGCCATTTGTTCAAGCAAAGAGTAAAAAGATTTATAATGGTTATGAAAAAGAAAAAAAGCATGATAGTTTATCTGCTTGGGATTTTGGACATATTGGTGGGAATATCATTATTGCTGCTGAAGTTTAATGTAGAGTTTATTCCAATATTTTTTGCCGGCTTTGTTGCAGTAAAGGGGCTTGCTTTCATAAAGAATATTGCAAGCATCGCTGATATCGCGTGTGGGTTTATATTCTTTTATGCCATATATTCGGGTTATTTTGGCATATTTGCTTATATGGCAGTCATATGGCTGATCCAGAAAGGGGTATTCAGCCTGCTGAAAATAGCTTAGCCCCTTTTCTTGATGTACAGCAATGCCATAAACAAAGCGCCAATCAGGGCAAGGATTAATGAGACGGCAAAACCAAATGGGGCGAGCAAATAAGAAACTATGATAAATATCAATATTGCAATGTACAATGGAATTGAGCCAAAGAATATCTTGCTGCCATCAAGAGTTGATATCGGAATCAGGCAGTATGCAATAAAGACATAAATCATTGTTGAAAGCTGGCTGAAAATTTCCACTTTCCCTGATGAAGCCAGCAAAGCGAGTATTGCAAGCACAACTAATGAAGATGCTGCTATTTTTGCTTCCTCAAAATTAGACACGTGCTTGAACTTGGAGCCAAGCCTTAAATGAGTTTTTTCTACAATCCTGAATGAAGCTAATGGGATGATATAAAACAGGCCTCTTGAGAGCAATGTTGTGAATATTGAGATTATAATGCCCAATGGAAACGAATCTATTGTGGAGCCAAGAAATTTTTTTGGGAATTTTGAAGACTGCCAGAAGCCATACCTCTTTATGGACCAGATTTCATACTCTGTTCCTGTCTTGTACTTTCTTGCTGTCAATTTGTGGATTAATTCATACAAGAGAAGCATTACAATTGAGGCCATGAGAATGCGGATGAAATTCAAAAGCCAGAATGAAAATCTGAAGGATGCCTGCCCGTCATTAAAGCCAAAAGCAAAGGCAAGCGACAGAATTGAAATAATCAAATGTGTTATCTCGCGTTTTGTAAACATGTTTTCACATCTTTTTCATTAAATCAATTATATCATCTTCATGGCCTGCGCCAACAACAGCTATTATCTTCTTATCTGTTGACATCAGCTTATATAAATTTTTTGCCATAACTTTGTTCCTGTCTTCAATCAAGGCCTTGTAGATTGAAGGATAGTCTTTTTTTATCCTTCCGGTAAGCTTTTTTACCAGCGCTTTATCCGGGACCTTTGTAAGGTCTATGTTTATTTTTTCCCTCTTGAAAATGTTCCTGATTAAATCTGCCAAGAATTTAAATCGCTCTTTCCAGCCAAAGGCTTTTGACAGGCTTTTCAATGTTATTCTTATGTCCTGGTCAATCAATGCAATGTCTGCCTTGTTTTCCTTTGCCGCAAATATTGCTGCTTTCATCTCGGAGCCAGGCTTTACATTGACCATTTTGCCCAATTTATTTTCCACATATGCCCCAATCAAATTGAAAAGAAAGCCTTTTATGCCAATGTCAAATATATCGCGAAGGCTTGTTTTTCTTTTTTTATTGTAGAATAATGCCTCAAATCTTAATCTGTCTAATTCCAATGCAACAATGTCTGGCTTTTGCTCGTTGATGTTTTTTTTGACCTCAACAATGCTTTCTTTGGCTATATGGGATGTGCCTATTATAGTTAAATTCCTGTAGATTATCATTTTCTTGTCTGCTGGTGTAATTATTTCTTAGTACAGAAATGTTTATAAAGTTTGAGCTCATGAAAGGGATTAAATAACAATGAAAAATAAACAAAAGGGAGCGTGGATTCTATGCTAAAGGTAAAAAATGTAACTGATCTTTATGATATGAGGGTATTTACGGATGCTGGTGATTATTTTGGGGATGTTGAAGAGGCAATACTTGCGCCAAACAAGGTATTTGGATGGAAAGTAAGGTCAACCAAGAACTCATTTTTGAGCAAGGTTCTTGGCGGCGCAAAAGGTGTCATAGTGCCTCATCATATGATAAAGGCAATTGGTGATGTTGTTGTGATAAGCAATGCCGCAGTACCTAATTACGAAGAAGCGCAGCAAGAGTAAAAGCTTATTTTGATTCAAGCAATGTTTCTTTTAAAAAGCAGAAGGCGGAGCAGCATGGTTCTTAAATAGTTCGAATGAATTTTTACAATGCCATATGGGCACATGAAAACTTGATTTATGTTGTAATTTTATAATGGTGTTTCTGTTCTTTTAAGTAGTTTTAGGCATTTTCTGCCAGCAACAAAATATTTAAATCAGTTAATCCCTCTTATTACTCAATATGGTCACACCATTAGGGAATGCGCTTGAGTTTTTTGAGAGGTTTGGCTTCTATGATGTAGTTCTGCCTTTCTTGCTGATATTTACCATAGTTTTTGCCATACTTGAAAAAACAAAGGTGCTGGGGCTTACTGAAAAAGGCAGGCCAAAGGCAAACATCAATTCCATGGTGGCATTTGTAATAGCAATGTTCTTTGTTGCGATAAAGCCTGTTGTTGAGGCATTGAAACTGTCAACGCCTTATGTTGCATTTCTGCTGATAGTGCTTATAACTTATATGATGCTTGTAGGATCTTATGCTTCCGGAGCAAAGGAATTCACTTTTGAAAATATGGGCTTCTGGCGAGTCTTGATGGGCATAATAATATTTGTCGCTGTTCTTGCAATATTCCTGAATGCTTTTGGCTGGCTTGACAGGGTCGTGGATTATGTTGTTGAAAACTGGCAGGGCACATTCATAGTGTCTGTTGTTTTCGTCGGTTTTATAATTGGGGCCATATATTGGCTTGCATTTTCAAAAGAAGGAGAGAAAGCAGACTAAAGGGGTTGATGAATCATGGTGAGCGTTTTGGGTGATGTAATGAGGTATTTTGAGGAAATAGGCGTTTATGAAGTGGCATTGCCATTTCTTTTGGTTTTCACACTGGTTTTTGCGATACTGCAGAAATCCCGCATACTTGGAGAGAAGGCAAAGAATTTCAATGTAGTCATTGCATTGGTTGCGGGAATATTGTTTGTAAGAAACACACAGCTTGTTGCATTGGTAAATAGATTATTGCCAAATGTTGCAATGTTCATTGTGATATTCCTGATGCTTCTTTTGCTATTGGCAATCTTTATGAAGGAATCTGAATATCAAGGCTGGAGCAAGCAGTTGATGACATTGGCAGCCATTATGTCTGTTGCCGCTATTGCATGGAGCCTGAGTGTTGATTATGTAAATCAAAGGTATATACTGCCAAGCTGGCTTACCGGCATTGATTCAAGGACAAAAGTTTTGATTATTGTTGTTGCAATATCTGTCTTGTTGATATGGCTTTTGACAAAAGAAGAGACTGAAGAAGGCAAGGGAATCTGGCATGGCCTTGGTGAACTTGGAGAGAAGTTTCGGGGGAACTGATGGCAACACCGATTGACATAGGATTATTGCCGAAACTGGCGCCAGTTTTTGTATTCTTGCTTATATTTTTTGGAGCTTATGCTGTACTGACAAAAGTAAAAGTGCTTGGCGGCTCCAAAGAGATAAATCTGGCAATGGCCTTTCTTGTTGCAGTTCTGTTTATGCTTACTCCGGGCGTTGGCTCTGTTGTAACCTCTGTCACGCCATGGCTGGTTGTGCTATTCTTTTTGATTATAGTAATTGTAACACTATTCATGTTTGTCGGTGTGAAGGAAAGCACCATATCGAGTGTTTTTGAGGAATCAAGTGTTGCGTGGCTTTTGATAATATTGATACTGCTTATCTTCGGGTTTGTATTGAGCCAGGTTTATGGGCCGTTCATACAAACATTGTCTGGCGGGGATGTGACAAAACAAGGAATAACTTATGACATGGCAAGAATAATATTCTCACCGAGATTACTGACGACTGCATTGATATTGGTGATTGCGGCGCAGGCCGTAAGGCTGATTGGAAAGAGCTACTGAATGAACCTTTTTGAGAAAAAGCTTTACCAAATTTTTCTTTAATTAAATGAATAGATTATACGCGTTTTTCTAATGGCTTATTTGGCTCTCCTGTTTTTAAATCAATTAACCATGAGCCTTTTTCAAGCAAGTTATAGTATTTTTTCTTATCAGGATCAAATATCCTCGCATTCCAGATGTCATATAAATCAGGACTAAATCCTATGCGAAAAAGTTTTGGAAGTGCATTCCTTGCTGCTTCACTGATATCATTGCCGAGCACATAAAACTGATCCCAATCT